>NZ_JBEOXE010000004.1:0-215298 GCF_040296485.1 Streptomyces sp. NPDC002138
GCCCGTGTACTGGACGTACTCGGGTTTTCGGTCGGTGCGGCGAGAGCGCGTGCCGGGCGCCGCGACGCCGCGGACATCCGTCAGACACCCCCTAGCTCCAGGTCCGCCCCGACGCCTGGGCGACCAGCTCGAAGGCCGTCTTGCCGTCCAGGGACTCGCGGACGATGTCCGCATGGCCCGCGTGCCGGGCGTGCTCCTCGACCAGGTGCAGGAGCAGCCAGCGCATCGAGACGCGGCCCTCCTTGGGGAACCACGGCTGGTCGGGCAGCGGGAAGGTGTCGTCCAGGCTCGGCACGTCGCGGATGAACTTCTCCAGCTCGGCCACCACCCCGTCCCAGAACTCCAGGACCGCGGCGACCGATTCGCCCTCGACCAGCCGGAAGCTGTCCGCCCAGGTCTCCTCGGTGCGCTGCTTCTCGTTCGGCTGCTGCTGGGCCATCCGCAGCCAGCCCAGCTCCGTCTCCGCCACGTGCTTGAGCAGTCCGGAGAGGGAGAGTTCGCTCGCGCTGGGGCGGCTCGCGGCCTGCTCCTCGGTGAGCCCGAGGACCGAGCGCCGCAGCGCGCCGCGCTGGGCTTCGACGAAGGACAGGAGCGCGCCGCGCTCGTCGCCGGGTGCTTCCGAGGGAACGTGAGTGACCATGCCGACCGACCGCCTCTTGTTGTCCGTGGTGTGTTGTCCGTGGTTCCGGCTCGGTGCGCCGTCCCCGACAAGAGACAATCTACGGAGCAATGAGGACAGGTCCTGTCCTAGAAGGCCACGACAGGGGCCCTAGAAGGGGAATTGGGTCCGTCCGTGCTGGACCGAGATCCACTTCTGGGTGGTGAAGGCCTCCACCGTCGCCCGGCCGTTCAGCCGGCCCAGCCCTGAGGCCTTCTCGCCGCCGAACGCGGCCAGCGGCTCGTCCCCGATGGTGGAGTCGTTCACATGGATCATGCCCGTCTCGATCCGCTGGGCGAAGCGCACGCCCCGCTCGACGTCCCGCGTGTGGACCGCGCCGCTGAGGCCGTACGGGGTCGCGTTGGCCAGCCGTACGCCCTCCTCCTCGCCGTCGAAGACGACCAGCAGGGCCACCGGGCCGAAGATCTCCTGGCCCAGCAGGGGGGAATCCTCGGGCAGGTCCGCCAGCACCGTCGGTTCGACCAGGTTGCCGCGCGTAGAACCGCGTACGAGCGCCTGCGCGCCCGAGGCGACGGCCCGGTCCACCAGCGCGGTGAGCGCGTCGGCCTGGAAGGAGTTGATCAGCGGGCCGATGTGGGTCTCGGGGTCGTGCGGGTCGCCGGTGTTCAGGGAGCGCACCTTCGCGGTGAACTTCTCGGTGAACTCGGCGGCCACGGAGCGGTCCACGAGGATCCGGTTCGCCGCCATGCAGACCTGGCCCTGGTAGACGAAGCGGCTGAAGACCGCCGCGTCCACGGCGTAGTCGAGGTCGGCGTCGTCCAGGACGACCAGCGCGCTGTTGCCGCTCAGCTCCAGGACGGTCCGCTTGAAGTGGCGGGCGGCGACGGCGCCGACGTGCCGGCCGACCCGGTCGGAGCCGGCGAAGGAGATCACCTTGGGCACCGCGTGGGTCAGGAGCGCGTCGCCTATCTCCGCTATGTCGGTGACGAGGACGTTCAACAGTCCGGCCGGGAGGCCCGCGTCCTCGAAGATCTTCGCGATGACCCCGCCGCCGACGACCGGCGCGTTCTGGTTGGGCTTGATCACGACGGCGTTGCCGAGCGCCAGGGCGGGCGCGACCGACTTCATCGTGACCAGGAAGGGGAAGTTGAAGGGGCTGATGACGGCGATCACGCCGACGGGCAGCCGCTGGACCCTGTTCTCCTTGCCCTCCACGGGCGAGGGCAGGATGCGGCCCTCGGGGCGGACGGAGAGCTGGATGGCCTCGCGGATGAACTCCTTGGCGAGGTGGATCTCGTACTCGGCCTTGGGCCGGGTGCCGCCCAGCTCGTCGATCATCGCCTCGACGATCTCCGGCTCGCGCTCCTCGGTGATCCGCAGGGCGCGTTCGAGGACGGTGCGTCTGGAGTAGGGGCTGGTGGCGGCCCATTCGGCCTGCGCGCGCTCGGCGGCGCGGTAGGCGCGGTCGACCTGCTCGACCGTGGCCACGGTGATGGCCGCGAGCTTCTCGCCGTTGTAGGGGTTCACGTCGATGATGTCCCACGAGCCCGTACCGGCCAGCCATTCGCCGTCGATGTACTGGTGGGCCAGGTCGCTGAATATGGACATGCCATCCCTTACTGCGAGCGCGCACCCTTGCGCTGCACTGGAGACTGATCAGTCGTCATAGTACGTGCGAATCAAGACAGTTGGAGCAGGCCACGCAGAAGATCCCGGGTCTGGCGCGGATCCGGGCAGTCGCCCTGGAGCCGTTCCATGGCCCGGCTGTACTGCCCCACTTCCTCGTCCTTGTCCAGGTAGAGGGCGCTGGTGAGCTGTTCCAGATAGACGATGTCCTGGAGGTCGGACTCGGGGAAGCGCAGCAGTGTGAACGCGCCGCTCTCGCCCGCGTGCCCGCCGAAGGAGAAGGGCATCACCTGGAGTTGGACGTTGGGGCGCTGGGAGATCTCGATGAGATGCTCCAACTGGCCCCGCATGACGTCGCGGTCGCCGTACGGGCGGCGCAGGGCCGCCTCGTCGAGGACGGCGTGGAAGACGGGGGCGTTCTCGGAGACCAGGACCTTCTGGCGTTCCAGGCGCAGCGCGACCCGCCGGTCGATCTCGGCGGCGGTGGCCGTGGGCATGCCGCGGCTGACGACGGCGTGGGCGTACGCCTCTGTCTGGAGCAGGCCGTGGACGAACTGGACCTCATAGATACGGATGAGTGACGCGGCGCCCTCCAGACCGATGTACGTCTGGAACCACCCGGGCAGTACGTCGCCGTAACTGTGCCACCAGCCCGCGGCGTTGGCCTCGCGGACGAGCCCGAGGAGCGACTCGCGCTCGGTGCCGTCCATGACTCCGTAGAGCGTGAGGAGGTCCTCGACGTCCCTTGCCTTGAAGCTCACCCTTCCCAACTCCAAGCGGCTGATCTTCGACTCGGATGCGCGGATCGAGTAGCCGGCCGCCTCACGGGTGATCCCACGGGATTCACGGAGCCGCCTGAGCTGCGAGCCCAGGAGAATACGGCGCACCACAGAACCGCTGGCTTCTGCGGTCACTTGTCCTGCCTCCCCTTCGCCTTGGCGTGCGCGGGGCCCCCGTACCCCAGGGGCCGCAGTCTGCCACCAAAACGCATCGGCCCGTACTCGTTCTGTAACGGAATCCTGCGTCCCGGAAAAGAAGTCCGTAAGTATGCGTAGGAAGAAATGAGCAAGAACCATGACGGGACCGGACACGTCCGGCGCGTGCACGTGCATCTGCCCTTGCATCTGACATCCGCATTCGGAAGCATGGTCCCCGCGCACCTGCGTGCTCTTCGCGCCGGCGCGAGACCCACCCCGCAGTTCTTTCTGGTCAGGGCCACCGCCCGGCCGCGAATCCCGGGAGTGCCTCGCATGGGGACGAATGGATCGACCGTGCTAGAGCCGTTACGGCAGGGGCTGCCCCCGGTCGACCCCACGGCTGTCTCCGGGTCCGCCTCCTGCGCTCTGCCCGCCCGGTACGAGGCGGTGCGGGGCGCCCGTTCGTTCACGCGGTCCACGCTGGCGCAATGGGGACTGGACGACCGTTTCGACGACGTGTCCCTGGTCGTCTCCGAACTCGTCACCAACGCGCTGCGGCACGCGCTGCCCGAGGAATCCCACGGCCCCCAGGGGTCTCGCGAGACCCGCGGGGAGCAGGACCCGCCGGTCAGGCTGCACTTGATGCGGTGGAGCACCCGGCTGGTGTGCGCGGTGCGCGACCCGAGCGAGGACCGTCCCGGGGGCTGTTTCTCACCGGAGCGGACCGAGGAGAACTTCGACGCCGAGTCGGGGCGCGGGCTGTTCCTCGTGGACTCCTACAGCGACAGCTGGGGCTGGCACCCGCTCGCGGGACGGCTCACCGGCAAGGTGGTCTGGGCCCTGTTCATGCTCCAGGACTGACGGGCGCGAACCAGCCGATCCACACGACACTGGCCGGGAACGATCATTGCGATCGTTCCCGGCCAGTGCACGTGCATGGCTTGATCAGCTGCCCTGTACCTGCTGCCCGCGGCCCGTTGCCGTCAGGCGATGAGGTGGTCGAATTCCCCGTCCTTGACGCCCAGCAGGAGCGCCTCTATCTCGGCCGGCGTGTAGACCAGCGCCGGCCCTTCCGGGTGACGTGAGTTCCGTACCGCCACGTCGCCTCCCGGCAGTTTGGCGAACTCCACGCAAGAACCCTGCGAGTTGCTGTGCCTGCTCTTCTGCCACATCACCCCGTCGAGTTCTGCGGCCGCCATCCCGTTGTACGCATGGTCCACAGGAAGCCCCCGATAGTGCAGATGTCAACTGCACCGGATCATAGCTGTGTTCATCAGGCGCTGCATGGGCAGATGCACGTGCACGGGGCGTGGTCCCTTGATCACAGCCGGGCGGCCGGTTTCGCCCCCAGCGCCGCCGAAACCTCCTCCAGGGACTCCAGCAGCAGCTCGGCGGTACTGCGCAGCACACCGGGCGGGGGCCCGGCCGGGTCCGCCAGGACGTCCCGGACCGCGTCCCACTCCGGGATCCGCCGCTCCCGCACCGCCCGGGCCCCCTCCTCGGTCGCCGTCCGCACGGCCTCGGCCAGCGCCGCCGCGCCCGGCTCCGGGGCCCGGTCGCGGTCGGGCAGGTGCGCCTCCAGGAGCATCGCGCGGCGCCCCAGCGCCGCCAGCGCCTCGGCCGCGTCGTCGGCGGCGGAGCGGGAGATGCCCCGGTGCCGGACCGGCTCGTCGGAGGCCCGCGCGACCGCGTCCTGCCAGGCGACCCGGGCGTCCCGGGCGGCCAGCACCGCCTCGCGCACGTCGGCCCGGCGGGCGCCCGCCGGGTCGGCGTACTGCCCGAGCACCGCGGCCGCGTACCGCCCGCCGGCCGCGACCCAGTCGGCGAGCCGGGTGCGCAGCCGCGGGGTCTCCCACGCCGGGTAGAGGGCGTAGCCGATCATCGCCAGGAGCCCGCCGACGAGGGTGAGGGCGACCCGGTCGGGCACGGTCTGGTCCCAGCGCACCCCGCCCATGCCGAGCAGGAAGACGACGTAGGCCGAGAGGAAGACCTGGGAGACGGCGTACCCCGTGCGCATCAGGACGTACATCAGGCAGGCGCTCACCACCGCGAGCAGCCCGGAGAGGTACATGCCGGGCTGCGCGAGCTGGACGATCCCGGTGGCGGCCGCGACCCCGACGAGGGTGCCGCCGAAGCGGGCGACGGCGCGCGAGTAGGTCTGGCTGAAGTCGGGCCGCATCACCATGACGGCGGCCATCGGGGCCCAGTAGGCGTGCCCGAAGGGCAGCAGGTGGCCGATCAGATAGCCCGCCGAGGCGACCGCGGTGACGCGCAGCGCGTGCCGCAGGACCGGCGATCCGGGGCGCAGCTCCGCCCGTACGGCCTTGGCGACCAGCGGGACCAGCCCGGGCAGCGTGGGGCGCAGCATCGATTCCGCGGGGTCCGCGGTCCGCCCGGACCCCGGCTCCGCGGTCTCCAGTACGTCCTCCAGCAGAGCGGTGAGCCGGCGTGCGGCCCGCAGCGCCGCCCCGTCGAGCAGGTCGGGGGTGTCCGGCGACTTGAGGACGGCCAGGGCGGGCGCGGGCAGCCGGACGGGCTCCCCCTGCCGGATCGCGCGCGCGGCGGCGTCGAGTACGGTCCCGGCGGCGGCCAGCAGCTCCCGCACCCGGTCCCGGGCGGGCCCCTCGGCCGGCGCCCCCACCGCGGGGTCGGCGAGCGAGGCCAGCACGGGCCGGATCCGCTCGGCGAGCCCCCGGGCGCCGTGCAGTTCGGCGGGCCGGCTGCGGGCCTGGCGGCGGGTGACGGTGGCGGCGGCGCGGGCCGTCATCAGCGGTGCGGGATCGAAGGGCGCGGCCGGATCCTGGCGCAGCCGCCGCGCGTAGTCCGCCTCGGCGGCGAGCGCGTCGGCGAGGGCGTCGCGCTGGGCGCCCCAGCGGCGCACCGGGAAGAGCACGATGAGCAGCGCCTGCACCACCCCGCCCGCGGCGATCATCGCGGCGTGCCCGGCGGCCTGCGCCACGGAGGTCGGCAGGGTGACGGTGACCAGCATGATCGCCACGTTCCCGGAGGCGATCACCCCGGCGGTCGGCCCGGCCGCCCAGAGCATCCCGGAGGCGAAGGTCCACAGGGCGAGCAGCGCCAGGAAGGCCAGGGTGTCGGAGGAGCCGACGAGATAGCCGATGAACGTACTGACGGCGAGGGTCAGTCCGGAGGCGAGCGCGAGCACCGGGCGCGGGCGCCAGCTGCGCTGGAAGGAGGAGACGGCGGCCGTGAAGGCGCCGAAGGCGGAACTGGCGGCCGCCCCGGGCCCCAGGAAGGTCAGGCCGAAGCCGATGACGAGGGCGAGGCCGATGCCCGCGCGCAGCGCGATGAGCGGTTCCAGGCGGGTCCGCTCGACCGTCAGCCCCGACCGGGCGGTGTCCTTCAGGGCCCGCAGCCAGCTCATGCAGCGAGCGTAACCGCATTCAGGGTTTCTTCAGATTTGTCCGCACACGGCGGATGGGGCTTCCATAGGGCCGTTCAAGACCGTTCAATGCCGTTCAAGGCCGTCCGACGCCGGTCACCGTACGTCCGAAAGATGGGTACGCGCATGCTCAGGAACGCCATGGAACCCTGGCACCTCGTCGTCCTCCTGGTCGTCTGTCTCCTCGTGTTCGGTTCGAAGAAACTCCCCGACATGGCCCGCTCGCTGGGCAAGTCCGCCCGCATCCTCAAGAGCGAGGCCCGCGCCATGCGGGCGGACGACCGGCCCACGACGGGGGACGTCACCCCGCACTGAGCGCGGACGGCCGCTACCGGCGCAGCGCCTGACGGTCCGGCCGCCCCGCCGTGCCCACATGGGCCCGGTCGGCCGCCTCCGTGCCGTCGGTCCACCCCGCGAGGTCGGTGGCCCCGCGCAGCCGGGTCGTCGTGGTCTTCGGGAACATCTCCTCGGCCCGGGAGCTGACGGCCACGTCGCGGGCCACCAGCGCGGGCAGGTTGTCGGGCGTCTCGGCGGCCGTGTGCTCGGCGGTCTCCGCCAGCCGCTGCCCGAGCCGGCTCGCGTAGGCGAGCAGGAACGACTGACGGAACGTCTTGGTCCGCTTGCGCCCGCCGGCCCGCTGCCCCGCCTCGGCGCGCGTCATCGCCGCCGTGCCCTGCACGAGCAGCGAGGTGTGGAGCAGCTCCACGGACTCCAGATCGCCCTCGAACCCCACCACCGTCGAGAACTCGAAGGCCGCGTTCCACACCGCCTGGCACCGGTTGGCCCGCGCCACCGCGTCCAGCAGCACCGCCTTGGCCTCCTCGTACGGCGGCTCGACCCCGATCCGGCAGGCCCCGGGCACCTGCCCGGCCCCCCCGGCGCGCACGGCCAGCAGCGCCTCGTCGACCGTGTGCCGGGCCATCAGCTCCTGCGCCTTCGCGCTGAGCGCCTCCGCCTCCTCCGGGAAGTTCGTGGCCTCCGCCTTCGCCAGCAGTGCCCGGATCCGCGCGAGCATCCGCGGCTCTATGTGCCCGGCCGCCTCCAGCTCCCCGGCGGGGTCCCCGGGCAGCGGTCCGACCGGCTCGATCGACGGCAGCCGGACCAGCACCCGCAAGACCTCCAGCACCGCGGTGGCCAGCGAGAACCGGTCGCACTTCTCCCGCGCGGCCACCCGCTCCGCGTACGCGGAGTCCTCGCCCCACCACGCCTGCCCGGCCCCCCACCGCGCGGGCAGCCGCGCGTACCGGCGCGCCTCCCCGGCGATCAGGTCCCCGACGAGCCGCACGTGCCGCTCGTCCAGATCCCGGCGCACCAGCCGCACCACGTCGGCGGGCTGCCATCCGCGCTCCCAGGCCTGGCGTACGAACGCCTCGCCCCGCGCCAGCAGCTCCTGGCCCACCTCGCCCCACGCGGCGGCGGCGAGCAGCGACGCGCCGGTGTCGAGCCCGGTGTCGTCCTGGGCGTAGAGGGCGGCGGCGAAGGCGCGGTCGACAACATTTTTCACACCACCAGCTTGGCACGCCCCGTCACAGGGCCCGAGCGCCCCCGGGCCCGCCCCGCGGCCGCCGCCCCACACCCCCGGCCCGCCGGCTCCGGCCCGTCGGCGGCCCCGCTGTCAGACCCCGGTGGAACACTCGGACGATGAGCGACCACCCCCCGCGGTGGGTGTTGGCCGAGACCCCGGACGCCCACTGGCAGGCCACCCCGGCCGACGGCCACGGCCCCCGGATCACCAGGCCCACCCCCGCCGAGGCGGTCCGGGCCGCGGCAGCCCCGCCCGCCACCCGCTGGATCTGGCGCTCCACCCAGGCCGTGTACCCCCGCCTGCTCGCCTCCGGGGTCACCGTCGAGCGGTGCTACGACATCGAGGACGCCGAACTCCTGCTCCTCGGCCACGAGGGCCGCCTCGGCGAGCCCCGCTCCGCGGCCGCCGCCTGGGCCCGGCTCACGCACACCGCCGTCCCGCCCGACCCCCCGCAGCGCGCCGCCGAGCCCGGCACGCAGTCGTCCCTCTTCGACCCCCGCCCGGCCCCGCTCCCCCTCGACTCCCTGCTCGCCGTCTACGCCGACCAGATGCGCCGGCACGGCGCCACCGCCCACCCCGACCGCATGCACCTGCTCACCACCGCCGAGTCGGCCGGCTTCCTCGTCGCCGCCGAGATGAACCGGGCGGGCCTGCCCTGGCGGGCGGACGTGCACCGCGCGCTCCTCACCGACCTCCTCGGCGAGCGATACGGCGGCGGCGGCTCCCCCCGCCGCCTCGCCGAGCTGGCCGAGCAGATCTCCGCGGCCTTCGGCCACCCGGTCCGCCCCGACCTCCCGGCGGAGGTCATCAGGGCCTTCGCCCGCGCCGGGATCAAGCTGAAGTCCACCCGCCGCTGGGAGATCAAGGAGATCGACCACCCCGCCATCGCCCCGCTGCTGGAGTACAAGAAGCTCTACCGCATCTACACCGCCCACGGCTGGGGCTGGCTCCAGGACTGGGTGCACGACGGCCGTTTCCGTCCCGAGTACATCCCCGGCGGCACCGTCACCGGCCGCTGGGTCACCAACGGCGGCGGCGCCCTGCAGATCCCCAAGGTGATCCGCCGGGCGGTCGTCGCCGACCCCGGCTGGCGGCTCGTCGTGGCGGACGCGGACCAGATGGAGCCCCGGGTGCTGGCCGCGATCTCCCGCGACCCGGGCCTGATGGAGGTGGCCGGCCGGCCCGAGGACCTCTACACCTCGATCTCCCGGCAGGGTTTCTCCGGCGACCGCGACATGGCCAAACTCGCCGTCCTCGGCGCGGTGTACGGGCAGACCTCCGGCGACGGCCTCAAGAACCTCGCCGCCCTGCGCCGCCGCTTCCCGCGCGCCGTGGCGTACGTCGACGACGCCGCCCGCGCGGGCGAGGAGGGCCGTCTGGTCCGCACCTGGCTGGGCCGCACCTGCCCGCCCGCCGCCGGGGCCGCCGCCCAGGAGGAGGCGGGCCTGCCCCAGGAGGCCCCGGCCGCGGGGGCTCCGTACGCGGTGGACGACGGCGCCCCGGACGCGCCCGAGGGCTTCACTCCGGGGTACGCGTCCTCCAACTCCCGCGCGCGCGGCCGCTTCACGCGCAACTTCGTGGTCCAGGGCAGTGCCGCCGACTGGGCCCTGCTGATGCTGGCGGCCCTGCGCCGCTCCCTCGCACCCCTCCGCGCCGAGCTGGTGTTCTTCCAGCACGACGAGGTGATCGTGCACTGCCCCGCCGAGGAGGCCGACACCGTCGCCGGGGCGATCCGCGCGGCGGGCGACCGGGCCGGTCTGATCGCCTTCGGCGAGACCCCGGTCCGCTTCCCCTTCACCACAGCCGTGGTGGAGTGTTATGCCGATGCAAAGTAGGGACGTAAAAGAGCCACGGTTGGTTCAGAGATGTTTCAGAAATACGCTGAACCGATGACCGGGTGAGTGCCACCCTTGTCCCATGTCGGGTATCCGTGGCGCGGGCCCATCGCCCGAGCGCCGCCTTGTGCTGGACCGTTACGCACTGCTGGAGCGTTTCCAAGGGGGCATGGCAGAGGTCTGGAAAGCTCACGACCAACGGCTCGACCGCATGGTCGTGGCCAAATTCCTCCGGGTCACGGACCGGGGCACCCACCCCGCCCTCCGCTTCCTGCGCGAGGCGAAGATCCTGGCGGCCATCGACGATCCCCGGATCGTCCGCGTGCACGACGTGGACGAGGCCCGGATCGACGGCTCCTGGCACCTCTACCTGATCACCCAGTACGTCCACGGCCGGACCCTGCGCGCCGCCGTCCCCAAGGGCCACCGGCTGGCGGTCGCCCACGCCCTGCGCTGGGCCGCCGAGTTGTGCGAGGCACTCGTCCCGGTGCACGCCCGGGACCTGGTCCACCGGGACATCAAGCCGAGCAACATCATGGTCCGCGGCGCCGACACCACCGCCGCGGCCTCGGACCCGGGCGGCGGCGGCCCGGGCGGCGGCCCGGGCGGCGGTACCGGAACGGACAGCGGCGGCACCGGCGGTGGCCTCACCGCCGCCGCGGCCGCGCCCTCCACCGGCAATGCCGCCGGCTCCCGCGGCAGCCTGGTCCTCCTCGACTTCGGCATCGCCCGCTCGTACACGGCCTTCGGCGCCCTCGGATACGCGGCCGGGGTCACCGGCTACGCCCAACTCGTCGGCACACCCGAGTACATGGCCCCTGAATGCTTCCTCCAGGAGCCCATCGGCCCGGCCACCGACCTCTACGCCGTCGGCTGCGTGCTCTTCGAGATGCTCACCGGCCGTCAGCCCTACAGCGCCCCCGACGACTACGGCACCCTCGTCACCCTCCACTGCCGGGCCCCCATCCCCTCCGTCCGCGCCCTGCGCCCGGAGGTGCCGCCCGCCGTGGACCACCTGGTCACGCGGCTGCTCACCAAGAACCCCGGTGAACGCCCCGCCGACGCCCGCGAGATCGCGGGGCTGCTGCGCGGGCTCAGCGTCGCCGTCGTACCGCGGCCCACCGTCGTCGTCACCCCGCTCACCCCGCCGCCGCCCGGCCCGCCGCCGGGGCCCCCGGCCGATCCCGCCCGGGCGGTCGAGGCCCGCTGCAACGCCGTACTGGAGGCCACCGACGGGGAGTCGGAGGCCGCGTCCGGCGAGCGCGTGCGGCGGCTGGGCGAGGTGCTCGCCTCCGCGCATGCCACGCTGCCCGCCGATCACCGCGGGATCTGGCTGGTCGCGCTGCACCTCGCCCAGGCCCTGGCCCGGGCGGGACGGCCCGCGGCCGCCGCCGAGCGGCTCGCGCCGGTGGCCGCGCGGGCCCGCCAGGTGCTCGGGGCGGACGACCAGCTGGCCGTGCTGTGCGCGCTCAACCTCGCCCGCTACATCGGCGAGTCCGGGCATCCGCGCCCCGCCGCCCAGCACCTGCTCGAACTGCGCGCCGCCGTCTCCGGGGTCCTCGCCGCGACCGACCCGAAGCTGTCGGAGATCCGCTACGACCAGGCCCACTGGCTGGCCGCGGCCGGCGAGACCCAGCGCGCCGCCGCCGAGTTCGAGGCCCTGTACGCCGATCACTGGACGGCGTACGGCCCGGACCACCCGCAGACCGTCCGACTGCGCGAACTGATCGCCCGCACCCGGGCATGACGCGCAGCCGGAGCATCAGGGAGGGGATGTAGAGCATGGCCGACATGTACGACCTGAACGCGATCCGGGACAGCTTCTTCGCCAGCCAGTCCAAGACGGGGGCCGGGCAGCAGGAGGTGTACGTGGACCGCGACGGCAAGGTCCGCCTGGGAACGGGCGGCGAGAACGACGCCCCGCTCTCCAGAGTCCCGCAGAGCACCTTCGCCGCCGCCACCGACGCGGCCCGGCTGACACGCGAACGCCGCGTGGTCGAGGCCAAGATGCCCGCCAACACCTACTACGAGGACGCCCCGGGCGCCGAGGGCTGGGTCTACGAGATCACCACGATGTTCGAGCACAAGTACGTGATGTGCGCGCGCTTCGACGGGGTCGAGTACCAGGTGCGGCTGATCGAACCGGAGCTGGAGTCGCTGCCCAGCCACGACCAGCACGGCTTCCACCTCTACAACAGCGGGAAGATCTGCCTCTCCGAGCGCCCCGGCTCGGGCCAGCCCACCCTCCAGGAGGCGTACGCGCGTTCGGCGACGTGGGCGCTCGGCGTCGACTTCGTCCGCATGGGACGCCCGTTCCCCTTCAACCGCAAGCAGTAGGGACCGATGCCGTGCTGCCCGTACATGTCTTCGACTACGTGATCGACCAGGTGGGCAGGGACATCGGGCGGACCCGGCCCGAGCAGGGCGGCGCCCTGCTCGGGCTGCGCGGGCGCGACGTACTGACCGCGTTCGTGCACGACGCCCGCGCCCAGGTGACCCGGGTGGAGTACAGCAACACCGCCTGGCTGCTGGACGAAATAGGGCGGATGGAGGGGGCCGGCCCGGTCCGGTTCAAGGGCATCATCCACTCGCACCCGACGGGCATGCCCCGGCCGTCCCGGCAGGACCACCGCGAGTACGGCCGCACCCTGGAGGCAGTGCCCGACCTCGGGCGCTACCTCGCGCCGATCGTCACCCACGACCTCACCACACCGGGCGAGCGGCACGAGCTGTTCACCGACACCGCCCGGATCTCCTTCTTCGGCGCGATGTGGACCGAACGCGGGGTCCGGCTGGAGCCGATGCGTCCGGTGGTCGTACCGCTGGCCGCCGCGCTCCGCCACGCCGGGCTGTCCTGGTCGGACTCCTTCCCGCTCACCTGCCTGGTGGGCGGCGTGCCGGGGGTACGGGTCCCCCTGCCCCCCGGCCGCTCCGGCGCCCGCCGCCACCTCTTCGCCACCGCCGACTTCCCGGTGACCCCGCCGCTGCTGCTGGAGGAGGCCGGGGCGGACGGGGCGCACCCCGAGCTGATCGTGCGGGAGCTGGGCTGGGACCCGCGGATCCCGGAGACGGACCGGCTGCGCGAGGCGCTGGGGGCGCTGGGGTCGGGGGGCGCGCAGGGTTCCCGGGGGGCGCACGGTTCGCCGGGGGCGCTGGGTTCAGCCGGGGCGCACGGTTCGCCCGGCGCGCACGGTTCGCACGGGGCGCACGGTTCGCCCGGGGCGCTGGGGGCTCGTACCGGCGCGCCCTTGTCCTCCGCGCCCGCCCTCTCCGCGCCCCCGCCCACGCCCCTTCCGGCCCCGCGGAAGCCGCGCACTCCGGACGCGCGCGAGGCGCGCGCCCCGCAGCCCCTCGCCCCGCAGCCCCTCGCCCCGCAACCGCTCGCCCCGCACGGGGCGGACGAACCGCCGACCCCCTCGGACCCGCCCCCGGGACGGATGCGCAGGCTCGTCTACCGGGCCGGGATCGGCCGCTCGCGGGCCGCGCGCGACGGGCTCTTCGCCCGCACTCAGGGCCTGCTCTCCCCCGCGCTCGCGGACACCCACGTCCTGCTGGTCGGGGTCGGCTCGGTCGGCAGTTACCTCGCCGAGGTGCTCGTCCGCTCCGGGGTGGGACGGCTGACCCTGGTCGACCCCGACCGGGTCGAACCGGCCAACCTGGGCCGGTCGTTGTTCGGGGTGCGCGACATCGGCCGCAACAAGGCCAAGGCCACCGCCCGGCGGCTGCGCAAGGTGAACCCGCGGCTCAAGGTCACCGTCCTGGCCCGCGACGTCGCCGCCCTCGACGACCACCACTGGCACCAGCGGATCTCCGACGCCCAGCTCGTCGTCGCCGCCACCGACGACAACCAGGCGCAGCAACGCCTCAACCACCTCTCGTACTTCCTGCGCCGCCCGGCCGTCTTCATCGGCCTGTACGACGGCGCGGCGGGCGGCGAGGTCGTCTTCACCACCCCCGGCTCCCCCTGCTGGTCGTGCGCGACCGGCGGGGTCCGCGAGTCCCTGGGCGAGCTGGGCCACCAGCCCCGTACGGACTACGGCACGGGCCGCCTGTACGCCGTACCCGGACTCCTCACGGACATCCACCACCTCACCGCGGCGGCGGCGAAGGTGGTCCTGGCCCTGCTGCACCCGAGCGGCGGACCGGACCGGGTCGGCGGGTTCCTGACCGCCCCGCTCCGCAAGGACCTGTCCATGGCCCTGTTCGCCATGGAGCCCGACCACTGGTTCTTCCCGCGGGTGCTCGGCGAGGCACCCGGCCAGCACGCCTTCCAGAGCATCTGGCTGCGGACGGGGCGACGGCCCGACTGCCCGGTCTGCGGCGACCCCTCGCTGCGCAGCGACCCGCGCGAGTACGGCGACGGGGCGCGCCACGACGCCGAACTGACGCGGCGCCAGAAGAAGGCCTTCGAAGAACGCCAGCAACGCCACCGGCGCTGAGCAGGGAGGACGAGAGCACCCATGGGGGACGACACGACAGAGGCGATGCGCCGCGCCCGCGAGGCCCGCCTCAAGTTCAACAAAGCGGAACCGTCGGCCCCCAAGCCGGCCCCTGCGCCGACGCCGCCCCCGAGGCCCCCACGGACACCGAGGCGCGCGCCGACACCGAGGCCCGCGCCGAGGACCGCACCGACGCCTCCTCCGGCACCCACACCCACGCCGAGGCCGGCACCGACGCCGTTCCCCCGGTCATCGGCCGCGCAGCCGCGCCCGGTGGCGGGCCTGGGCCCGCTCGCCGCGTTCGGCCAGGGCGCGGCCCTGGTGCTGCTGCTCTGGCAGCTGCTCGTCCTCAGCGCCTGGGCGGCCCCGCTGCGCATCTCGACGGAGCTGGCCCCGCGTTGGGGCTATCCGCACGATCTCGCGGTGAGCGAGCTGCGTGCGGACTGGTACGGCGACCTGTGCGACCTGGTGCTGTGGCAGGGCCCGGGCCGCGCGTACCCGTGGCTCTTCCCGGCCTGCGCGGTGATCCTCTACCTCCTGGTCCGGGTGGGCCGCCTCCCGGAGGCCCTCCAGGCCCTCCTGGGCACCCTGATCGGCGCGTACGGCCTGGCGGCCCTCCTCGCGAGCGCCCCGCCCCTGCTCCGCCAATGGCCCCTGGGCCTGGCCCTGGTGGCCCTGAGCGCCTGGGCTCTGAACGGCCTCCACCTGAAGAAATAGCCCCCCGGCCGCGGGCGGCCCGACCCACCTGGGCCGGGCCGCCCGCTCAGCTCATCTCAGGTCAGCTCAGGTCGTGGGCGTAGACGTGGAACTCGTCGCGCACGAACCCCTCGGACTCGTACAGCGCCTGGGCGGTGTGGTTGTCGTACGCCGTCTCCAGCTGCAGCCCGGCCACCCCGGCCTCCCGCGCCCGCCGCAGGCACTCCCGCAACAACGCCCGCCCCGCCCCGGTCCGCCGCCCCTCCGGAGCGACGTACAGATCGCTCAGCAACCAGGCGGGCCGCAGCGAGAGGGACGAGAACACCCGGTAGACCTGCGCGAACCCCACGGTCCCGGCCCCATCCACATCGGCGAGCAGCACGAGCGACTCCCCGTTCCGCATCCGCTCGGCCAGGAACTCCCGCGGCGCACCCTCGTCCTCGACGACCACCTCGTAGAACCCGAGGTACCCCCGGAACAACCCGGCGGCCACCTCAAGATCCCCGACCCCGGCCTCCCGCACCCCGACCCGCTCACCCATGTCCCGACTCCTCCTCATCCACCCCCGCGCGGCCCCCATTATCCCGCCCGCCTCCGGATTCCGGGCGGCGAGCCCCCCGGTCACGGGTGGTCAGCACACCCACCCGTTGATCACTCTTCGCAGTGGACCCGCCTCCAGGCCAGAACCTCGCGGCGCCGACAGGCGTTCCGGTCTGCACACACGACACTCCGCCAGAAGGGGACACCAGTGAGCAGGCTCGTCACCACCCGGATCATCGCCACTCTCGCCACCACGTTGACCTTGGCCGTCTTACCCGTCACCGAGGCCCAGGCGGGCGCCATCGGCTCCACGCCCGTCGCCGGCTTCGCCTACCAGGTCGGCGGCGTCACCATGAAGGTCCCGACGGGCTGCATGTTCACGCACATCATCCGAGGCGGGGGCAAGAAGATCACTTACCAGAACGCCGGAGTCGACTGCGGCTTCGTCGGAGCCCTCAACGCCGGCTTCTGCAACTGGCGCATCGACTTCACCTACGCGGACACCGACAACAAGACCTACCGCACCTCCCGCGGCCAGACGCACACGAAGTGCGAGATCCACCCGATGCGTAACAACGCCCCCCAGACGCTGCCCCGCTACGGCAAGGCGTGCGCCCACCTCAACATCAACGGCGTGCGCCGGGTCAGCCAGTGCCACCACATCACGAAGTGAGCTGCACATGACCACCCCACGCCCGCCCGAGGACTCCGCGCGGGAAGCCAGGCTCCGGCGCAGCGGCATCGCCGCCTTCCTCACCGGGGCGGCAGCTTGCCTCGCCTTCTTCGCCTTCTTCCCCGGCCTCCCCCACGTCATCGACTGGGGCGCGATCCTCGCCTCGCTGGCTGTCGGAGCCCTCGCCCGATGGGCCTGGCGGTCGCACATGGGCAAGAAACACGCCCGCGTCGAGTAGCCCTGAGGCTTGCGGCCGACGTCGACATCAAGATCGTGTCCGACGCCTTCGGGCACGGCGAGACGCCGGTGACGCACGGCACCCATCAGCCCGTCATGCCCCAACAGGCCGCCGACGCGATCGCGGCCACAACGCCGCTCGTCGAGCCGGCCTCGCGGTCCGCCATTGATCAACTTGTGGCACAGATCCGCGAGGCCGGCGAACATGACACCCGAACCCACGGATCCCGCGCTCACACCGGGCGCCAGGCGCGAAGACGGGCACGCCGGGAGGGTGCGCGGATCATCGCGTTCCGCCCCTTGCCGCCCCATCCGCCCTGTGCCACCCCGTCCGCTCACGCGGCGCGCACGCAGCGAGCCGCAGTCCGGACAGGGAAGGCGGGCCGGCACTGGAGTGATGCAGGCGATGGATCGCCTGCCCAGAGGAACGCCGCGACGGTGTGCGGCGTCCGGGCCCACGACACGCCTCCGGGGATACCTGGTGCGGTTATTTCGACTACTGCAGGTAATGCGAAAGGGACTCGCCTTCGCGAGCCCATGTCGCCGCACGAAGAAACGGGCACATCACGCTGATTGCGTACCGGCACCAGGACGATCAGAAGCGGCGGGCAGCTGCGGGCGAGCTCACGGCCCTGAACGAGGAGATGGGGCTGACCTGACAAGCCAACAGGCCTGAGCTTGATCCAACGAAACCGGCCGGCACACGAGAGTTGATGACGCGCGCCGTCCGGGACTGCCTCGTCAAGGACTACGAGCCACTGGAGGCGGTGCCGAAACAGACGCTGACGACCGTCACGTGCTCGCTGACGCCATCAAATCCCGGGCTCAACCCACCGTCACCAACAACCTCAAGGACTTCCCTCAAGAGACCCTCACAGCGTGGAATGTCGAAGCTGTTGGCGCAGACGACTTCGTCTTGGCCCAGATCGACCTGGAAGCGAGACGGCCTCGTAGAGTCGGCGGCCGCTCTCCGCGCCGTCTGAGGGCAGCGGGACTCTGGCTCACCTCGCGGAGCGAGCTTCCGAGATTCGAGCAGGATGGCCTCACGACGGCCTCACATGAGGGCGCGAAGATCATCGCGCTCTGCGCCCGCCTGATCGGGGCATAAGAAAAACCCCAGGTCACGGCGAGTGAGTCCTGAGGTTCTTCTAGAGCCGCCTTCGGGATTCGAACCCGAGACCTACGCATTACGAGTGCGTTGCTCTGGCCAACTGAGCTAAGGCGGCACCGCTGGGAAGACAAGAATTTCCCTGGTGGGAGGCTCTCATCAGCAGCGGCGCCAAGTCTACAGGGTTAAACCGGGTGCCCCGAACCGCGTCGCGGAGGGGTGGGTGGCGAGGGGGTCAGCACTTCTTGCCGGGCGGGGGCGCGGTGCCCTCCAGGAGGTACTGGTTGATCGCCGTGTCGACGCAGTCGCTGCCGCGGCCGTACGCCGTGTGGCCGTCGCCGTCGTAGGTGAGCAGGACCCCCGAGTCGAGCTGGCCCGCGAGGGCCTGGGCCCACTTGTACGGGGTCGCGGGGTCGCGGACGGTGCCGACGACCACGATCGGGGCCGCACCCTTCGCCTGCGCGCGGTGCGCCGTGCCGGTCGCCTTGACCGGCCAGTACGCGCAGTTCAGCGAGGCCCAGGCGAGGCCCGCGCCGAAGACCGGGGACGCCTTCTCGAAGGAGGGGAGGGCCTTCTCCACGTCCTCCGGGCCGGCGAAGGCGGCGGGCTGGTCCAGGCAGTTCACCGCCGCGTTGGCGTACATCAGATTGGCGTACTTGCCGTTCGCGTCGCGTTCGTAGTAGCTGTCCGCCAGCCCCAGCAGCCCCGCGCCCTCGCCGTTCATGGCGGCCTGCAGCGCCTCGCGCAGCTGCGGCCAGGCCGCCTGGTCGTACAGCGCCTCGATCACCCCGGTCGTCGCGAGCGACTCGCCGAGCGGGCGCTTCGCGTCACCACTGGGCACAGGCTGGGCGTCGACCTTGCGGAAGAAATCCTTCAGCCGGGCGGCCACCTCGTCCGGAGCGCCCTGGCCGAGCGGACAGTCGGGCTGCTTCGCGCAGTCCTGGGCGAAGGAGCGGAACGCCGTCTCGAAGCCCTCCGTCTGATCCCGGTTCAGCTCCAGCGCCGGGCGCGCGGGGTCCATCGCGCCGTCCAGGACCAGCCGCCCGACCCGGGTGGGGAAGAGGTCCGCGTAGGTCGCCCCGAGGAAGGTGCCGTACGAGGCGCCGACGTAGTTCAGCTTCGCGTCGCCCAGGACCGCGCGCAGCATGTCCATGTCCCGGGCCGCCTCCACCGTGGAGACGTACGGCAGGATCCGCCGGGACTTCTCGGCGCAGCCCGCCGCGAACTCCTTGAACGTCGTCACCAGCTTCGCTCGCTCGGCCGCGTCGTCCGGGGTCTGGTCCACCTGGGTGTACGCGTCCATCTGCGGTCCGGTCAGGCAGTCCACCGGGGCGCTGCGGGCCACGCCTCGCGGGTCGAAGGACACCATGTCGTACTGGGCGCGCACGGGCGCCGGGTAGCCGATGCCCGCGTACGCCTGGAGGTAGCCGATGCCGGAACCGCCCGGCCCGCCCGGGTTGACCAGCAGCGAACCGAGCCGCTTGCCGGGCCCGGTGGCCACCTTGCGCGAGACCGCGATGTCGATGTCCTGGCCGTTGCCGGGGTGCGCGTAGTCCAGCGGGGCCTTCATCGTGGCGCACTGGAACCCGGGCGCACCGCAGTCGCGCCACTTCAGCTTCTGCGCGTAGTACGGGGCCAGCGCGGCCGGGATCGCCGTGGGCTCGGGTGCCTGCGCGCTCGCGCCCGTACTCGCCCCGGAGGCCGAGCCCGGGCCGTTCGTGGCGCCGGCCCCGGAGGAGGACACGGCGGCGCGGGAGCCGGAGCTTCCCGTGGTGCACCCGGAGAGCAGCAGCCCGGCGGCGGCGATCACGGTTCCGGTGGTGCGCAGCAGGCGACTCGTGTCCATCTCCGGAGCGTACGGCCTGCCCGGCGCCCGCGAGGCGGAGGCCGGGCCCGCCCCGAAGGGTGACGCGGGGCCCGCCGGACCGCCGCACCGGCGAGGCGGGGCCCGTCGCGCTTCCGGCCGCGCCTTGCCCGTACGGGTGAGCCGGTCAACCGGCGTCCCCCGTCCGGGGCCACGCGCCCGGTCTCGGCCGCGGTCACCGTCCCGGACAGAACCCCGACCCCGACCCCGACCCCGACCCGACCGCGGCCCCGGCCTCGGCCCCGGGCGTGATCCCGGGCGTGATCCCGGTCAGCCCGCGCGCAGTGCCATCGTCATCGCCTCGACCGCGAGCAGCGGGGACACGTTGCGGTCGAGTGCCTCCCGGCACGCGATGATCCCCTCGATGCGGCGCAGGGTCCGCTCGGGGCCCGAGGCGCGGGCGACCCGGTCGAGGTCCGGACGTATCTCCTCGTTGGCGATGGCCAGTCCGGAGCCGAGCTGCAGCGCGAGCACGTCCCGGTAGAAGCCGATCAGGTCGGTGAGGGCCAGGTCGAGGGTGTCGCGCTGGGTCCGGGTGCGGCGGCGCTTCTGCCGGTCCTCCAGGTCCTTCATCACCCCGGCGGTGCCCCGCGGCATCCGGCCGCCGATCCCCGCGGAGGCGCCCATCGCGGCACGCAGCTCCTCGGTCTCCTTGACGTCCACTTCCTCCGCCACCTGCTTGGCGTCCTCGGCGGCTGCGTCCACCAGCTCCTGAGCGGCCTTGAGGCACGCCCCCACGTCATCCACCCGCAGCGGCAGCTTCAGCACGGCGGCCCGGCGGCTGCGGGCGCGCTCGTCCGTGGCGAGCCGGCGGGCCCGGCCGATGTGGCCCTGGGTGGCGCGGGCGGCCGAGGCGGCCATCTCCGGGGCGATGCCGTCCCGCCGGACCAGCACGTCCGCGACGGCGGAGACGGACGGGGTGCGCAGCGTCAGGTGGCGGCAGCGGGAGCGGATGGTGGGCAGCACGTCCTCCAGCGAGGGCGCGCACAGCAGCCACACCGTGCGGGGAGCGGGCTCCTCGACGGCTTTCAGCAGCACGTTCCCCGCGCCCTCCGTGAGCCGGTCGGCGTCCTCCAGGACGATGACCTGCCAGCGGCCCACGGCCGGGGACAGCTGGGCCCGGCGGACCAGGTCCCGGGTGTCCTTCACGCCGATGGAGAGGAGGTCGGTGCGGACGATCTCGACGTCGGAGTGCGTGCCGACGATGGTGGTGTGGCAGCCGTCGCAGAATCCACAGCCCGGTTCACCGCCGAGCGCCCGGTCCGGGCTCGTGCACTGCAGGGCGGCGGCGAAGGCCCGGGCGGCGGTGGACCGGCCGGATCCGGGCGGACCGGTGAACAGCCAGGCGTGGGTCATCTTGGACGCGGTCGCCGACTCGATGCCCGCGGCATCGGCCGTGACCAGGGCGTCGGCATCGCGGGCGGCGGCGGCCAGCTGCGCCTGCACGCGCTCCTGGCCCACCAGGTCGTCCCATACGGGCATGCCGCCCACCGCCTTTCTCTCTTTGTGCGTTCACGCGGTCACCCAGCGCTCACCATTGTGCCGGGGCCCACTGACAATCCCGGCCGACGGACCTCCCGGCCCGCCCGCCGGGCAGGTCAGCGGCGGCGCGGGCGGCCCTCGTCGCCGTCTTCGTCGTCCCGCCGGTGCGGGCCGAGCAGCTCGTCCGCGAGCGTCGGCAGATCGTCCATCGGCGTCTCCTCCGCCCAGTCCGAGCGGCGGCGCGGGTGGCCGGAGCCGTCGACGAGGGGCAGCTCCCGGGTGACGTCGTTGCCGTTGCCACCGCCCTCGCCGCCGTCGCCGGGGCCGCTGCCCTGGTCGGCCGCCGAATCCCGAAAGATCCGCTGCGGCACCCGGGCCGTCGGGTCGGAGTGCCGGACCGGCGGCAGCACGGCCGTCTCCTCGTTCGGGGAGACCGGCGCGGAAACCGGCCCGGAGACCGGCGGGGTGAACTTCGGGACGGGGACAGTCTGGGTGATGTCGTCCGGCTTCACCACCGGGGTGGCCACCGTGATCGCGTCCGCCGGATGCGCGCCGGTACCCGGCTCCGCGCCCCGCGCGTCCTCCTTGACCATGTCGACCCGCCGCGCGGGCCCCTCGGCCGCCGTGGCGGCAGCCGTCGCAGCGGCCTCGGCAGCGGCATCAGCGGCGGCCTTCGCGGCAGTGGCCGCCGCGGCCTCGGCCAGCCGCCGCGCCTCCTCCGACCTCAGCAGGGCCTCCTCGGCCCGCCGCTGCTTCTCCAGGCGGCGCTCCTCGGCCTCGGCGCGCAGCCGCGCCTCCTCCTCCGCCTGCTTGCGCAGCCGCTCCTGCTCCACCGCGCGGGCCTTCGCCTCGGCCTCCACGCGCAGCCGCTCGGCCTCCGCCCGGGCCCGGGCCTCCTCCTCGGCGCGCAGCCGCTCCTCGCGCGCCGTGCGGGCGGCCTCCGCCTCGGCCTCGAGCCGGGCGGCCTCCGCCTCCCGTGCCTTGCGGGCCTCTTCCTCGGCGCGCAGCCGCGCCTCCTCCGCCTTGCGCGCGGCCTCCGCCTCGGCGGCCCGCCGCGCCTCCTCCTCGGCCAGGCGGCGCGCCTCGATCTGCGCCGCCACCTCGGCCTCGGACAGCGGGAGCATCCGGTCCATCCGGTGCCGGACCACGGTGGCCACCGACTCCGGGTCCTGGCCCGCGTCCACCACCAGATAGCGGCCGGGGTCGGACGCCGCCAGGGTCAGGAACCCGGACCGCACCCGCTGGTGGAACTCCTGGGGCTCCGATTCCAGCCGGTCCGGCGCCTCCGTGAACCGCTCCCGGGCCGTGGCCGGGGAGACGTCCAGCAGGATCGTCAGGTTCGGCACCAGCCCGTCCGTGGCCCAGCGCGAGATCCGGGCGATCTCGGTCGGCGACAGGTCACGGCCCGCGCCCTGGTAGGCGACGGAGGAGTCGATGTACCGGTCGGAGATGACGACCGCGCCCCGCTCCAGGGCGGGCCGGATCACCGTGTCCACGTGCTCCGCGCGGTCCGCGGCGTACAGCAGCGCCTCGGCGCGGTTCGAGAGCCCGGCCGAGGAGACGTCCAGCAGGATCGAGCGCAGCCGCTTGCCCACCGGGGTCGCCCCCGGCTCGCGCGTGACGACGACCTCGTGGCCCTTGCCGCGTATCCATTCGGCGAGCTTCTGCACCTGGGTGGACTTCCCGGCGCCGTCGCCGCCCTCCAGGGCGATGAAGAACCCGGTGGCGGCCGCGGCCTGCACCGGCTCGCCGCCGCGCAGCGCCTCGCGCAGGTCGCGGCGCAGCGGGACGCCCCGGCGGTCGTCCGCCTTGATCAGTACGACCACGGACACCGGCAGCAGCAGCGCGCCGACCAGCATCAGGACGAAGGCCGCGCCGCCGTGGTCGAAGACGACCTTGCCGACCGCGAGCCGGTGCGGGCCGATCAGGGCGGCCAGCGCCGGGGCGCCGACGGCGCCGAGGCCGACCGCGACCCGGACGGCCGCGTGCAGGTGCTCGGTGAGCCGGGTCCGGCGGAACTCCTCGGTCTCCTGGTCCAGGAGGGTGTGTCCGGTGTTGGCCGCCACGCCCGCGCCGGTACCGGCGAGCAGGGTCAGGAACAGGACGGTCGCGGTGTCCTCGACCAGCCCGGTCAGCATCAGCGCGACGCCGGTGACGCCGAGCGCCAGGGCCAGCAGGCGGCGCCGCGAGAGCGCGGGCAGCATCTTCCCGGCCTGGGTGAGACGGATCCCGACGGCGGTGCCGCCGGCCAGCGCGAGCACCAGCAGGGCGAAGGTGGCGGGGCCGCCGGCCAGGTCGTACGCGTGCAGCGCGGCGACGCCGACGGCGCAGGCCACGGCTCCGGCGACCGCCGCACAGGCGCCGACCAGGAGCCGGATGGCGCCCGTACGCCCCTTCTCCGGGCGGTCACCGGCCTTCGGCGCGCGCAGCCCCTCCAGCGGGGAGCGCGGGCGCGGGGTCTTCGCATCGGGCAGCACCAGCGGGAGCAGCAGCGAGACGGAGGCGGCGAACAGTCCGGCGGCGACGTACGAGCCCAGCGCGGCCTGGTTCGCGGCGAACCAGTCCACGCCGAGGCCGAGCGCCCGGCCGACCAGGGTGGCCGCGAGCAGCGCGGCGGCGGCGATGGGCAGCGCGGCGAACGCCGTACGCAGGGTCAGGCGCCGCAGCGTGTCGAGGTGGTCCGGCAGCGGCCGTACGGTCGCGCCCTCGGGCGGCGGCCCGGGCAGCAGGGCCGGGGCGGCGCTCTCCTTGGCCAGGGTCCACAGCCGCTCGGCGGCGCCGGAGACGAAGACGGTGGCGAACAGCACGGTCAGCGCGTGCTCCGGGAGCCAGTCGAGCCACAGCGGAGCCACGACGAACAGCACGAGGCGGACCCCGTCGGCGCCGACCATCGTCCAGCGCCGGTCGAGCGTGCCGCCCGGGGCCGTGAGCTTGGCCAGCGGACCGAGCAGCACCGCGCCGAAGATCACGGTGGCCAGGACGCGGACGCCGAGGACGGCCGCGACGACGAGCGCGGGGCCCCGCGTGCCGTCGCCGAACGTGCCCTCCTCGACGGCGGCCTGAAGCGCCAGCAGGACCAGGACCAGCAGCGCGAGCATGTCGCCGACGCCGCTCACCAGCTGGGCGCTCCACAGGCGGCGCAGCCTGGGAGTGCGCAGCAAGGCGCGCACCGCGCGCTCGCGGGAGTCCGCGGCGAGGGCTTCGTCGTAGGTCGGGGGCGGGGTGGGAGTCTCGGGGGCCGTGACGACCGTTGGCTGCTCGGCTCGCGTCATCCGCCCAGCCTATCCGCTGCGCTTGGCGGGTGCGGAGGGCTGTGGACAAGGTCCCGTGCCCCGGGGCCGGGGTCCCGGCCCCGAAGACCCCGCCGCACACGCCGAAGGCCCCGCGCACACGGCGCGGGGCCCTCAGGTGGCACGGGATACGGCGGGGTCAGTCGTCCGACGCCGGGGCGGCGGCCGTCTTCTTCGCCGTCGTCTTCTTCGCGGCGGCCGTCTTCTTCGTGGCCGTCGTCTTCTTGGCGGCCGTCGTCTTGGCCGCGGTCGCCTTCTTGGCCGGGGCCTTCTTCGCCGGGGCCTTCTTCGCCGGGGCCTTCTTGGCGGTCTTCTTCGCCGGGGCCTTCGCCCGCTTCTCCGCGAGCAGCTCGTAGCCCCGCTCCGGCGTGATCGTCTCGACGTCGTCGTCCCGCCGCAGCGTCGCGTTCGTCTCGCCGTCCGTCACGTACGGCCCGAAGCGGCCGTCCTTGACCACCACCGGCTTCTCGCTGACCGGGTCGGTGCCCAGCTCCTTCAGCGGCGGCTTGGCCGCGGCCCGGCCCCGCTGCTTCGGCTGGGCGTAGATCGCCAGCGCCGCTTCCAGCGTGATCGAGAAGAGCTGGTCCTCGGTCTCCAGGGAGCGCGAGTCCGTGCCCTTCTTGAGGTACGGGCCGTAGCGGCCGTTCTGCGCGGTGATCTCGACGCCCTCGGCGTCCACGCCGACGACGCGCGGCAGCGACATCAGCTTGAGGGCCTCCTCCAGCGTCACCGTGTCGAGGCTCATCGACTGGAAGAGCGAGGCCGTCCGCGGCTTGACCGCGTTCTTGCCGGTCTTCGGGGTGCCCTCGGGGAGGATCTCCGTCACGTACGGCCCGTAGCGACCGTCCTTCGCGACGATTTCGTTCCCGCTGACCGGGTCCTTGCCCAGCTCGAACTCGCCGCTCGGCTTCGCGAAGAGCTCCTCCGCGTACGCGACGGTCAGCTCGTCCGGAGCCATGTCCTCCGGTACGTCGGCCCGCTGGTGGCCCTCGGAGTCCTTCTCGCCGCGCTCGACGTACGGCCCGTAGCGGCCCACGCGGAGCACGATGCCCTCGCCGACCGGGAAGGAGGAGATCTCCCGGGCGTCGATCGCGCCGAGGTCGGTGACCAGCTCCTTGAGGCCGCCCAGGTGGTCGCCGTTGGCCGGGACCACCTCGGAGGCGTCCTCGGAGCCGAAGTAGAACCGCTTGAGCCACGGCACGGACTGGGCCTCGCCCCGCGCGATGCGGTCGAGGTCGTCCTCCATCTTGGCGGTGAAGTCGTAGTCGACGAGCCGGCCGAAGTGCGTCTCCAGCAGGTTCACCACGGCGAACGACAGGAAGGACGGCACGAGGGCCGTGCCCTTCTTGAAGACGTAGCCGCGGTCGAGGATCGTGCCGATGATCGACGCGTACGTCGACGGGCGGCCGATCTCGCGCTCTTCCAGCTCCTTGACCAGCGAGGCCTCGGTGTAGCGGGCCGGGGGCTTGGTCGAGTGGCCGTCGGCCGTGATGTCCTCGCCGGACAGCGCGTCGCCCTCGGCGACCTGGGGCAGCCGCTTCTCGCGGTCGTCCAGCTCGGCGTTCGGGTCGTCGGCGCCTTCGACGTAGGCCTTCATGAAGCCGTGGAAGGTGATCGTCTTGCCGGAGGCGGAGAACTCGGCGTCGCGGCCGTCGCTCGCCCGGCCGCCGATCTTGACGGTGACCGAATTGCCGACCGCGTCCTTCATCTGGGAGGCGACGGTCCGCTTCCAGATCAGCTCGTACAGGCGGAACTGGTCGCCGCTCAGACCGGTCTCGGCGGGCGTGCGGAAACGATCACCCGAAGGCCGGATCGCCTCGTGCGCCTCCTGCGCGTTCTTGACCTTGCCGGCGTAGACGCGCGGCTTCTCCGGCAGGTACTCGGCCCCGTAGAGCTGGGTGACCTGCGCCCGGGCGGCCGTGATGGCCGTCTCGGACAGCGTCGTGGAGTCCGTACGCATATAGGTGATGAAGCCGTTCTCGTACAGCTTCTGCGCCACCTGCATGGTCGCCTTCGCACCGAAGCCGAGCTTGCGCGAGGCCTCCTGCTGGAGCGTGGTCGTACGGAACGGCGCGTACGGGGAGCGGCGGTACGGCTTGGACTCGACCGAGCGGACCGCGAAGGCGGTCTCGGCGAGGGCGGCGGCCAGGGAGCGGGCGTTCGCCTCGTCGAGGTGCAGCACCTCGCTCTTGAGCTGCCCGGTGGAACCGAAGTCGCGGCCCTGGGCCACGCGCTTGCCGTCGACCGTGGCCAGGCGGGCGACGAGCGAGGACGGGTCGGAGGCGTCACCGGCGCGGCCGGTGGAGAACGTCCCGGTCAGGTCCCAGTACTCGGCGGAGCGGAAGGCGATGCGCTCGCGCTCCCGCTCGACGACCATGCGGGTGGCCACCGACTGGACGCGGCCCGCCGACAGCCGCGGCATGACCTTCTTCCACAGGACCGGCGAGACCTCGTAGCCGTAGAGGCGGTCGAGGATGCGGCGGGTCTCCTGGGCGTCGACCATGCGCTGGTTCAGCTCGCGCGGGTTGGCGACGGCGTCGCGGATCGCGTCCTTGGTGATCTCGTGGAAGACCATCCGGTGGACGGGGACCTTGGGCTTGAGGACTTCCTGCAGGTGCCACGCGATGGCTTCGCCCTCGCGGTCCTCATCGGTGGCGAGGAAGAGTTCGTCGGACTCGGCCAGCAGCTCCTTGAGCTTCCTGACCTGCGCCTTCTTGTCCGCGTTGACGACGTAGATCGGCTGGAAGTCGTGCTCGACGTCCACGCCGAGACGGCGGACCTCACCCGTGTACTTCTCGGGAACCTCGGCCGCGCCGTTCGGGAGGTCGCGGATGTGCCCGACGCTCGCCTCGACGACATACCCCGGGCCGAGGTAGCCCTTGATCGTCTTCGCCTTGGCTGGAGACTCGACGATGACGAGTCGGCGGCCGCCCTTTGCGGTCTCGCTAGTCGGGGACAACTTGGCTCTTCTCTCCGGTCGGCACTGGTCGCGGTACGGCGACGCTGCGGAGTGTGACGGTACAACCCGCCCCCGTGTCAAACGGCACGAGCCCGCAACGGCCACTCGAACGGTAACCCGACAAGTGCCACTTCTGCCGCCCGGATGCTTCGGCGGCCCCGTCCCGACCACCGTGCGGGGTTCCCCGGAGGGCTGTCTGGCCCCGCCCGCGGACCGCCCGCCCGCGCCGCCCGGCGCGCCCGGCTCAGAGCCGGCCGAGGCACCACGCCCCGACGGCCAGGGACACCCCGCCGGCCAGCACGGCGACCGGTACGGCCACGGCCTGGCGCACCCCGTCGGCGATCGGCTCGCGGCGCCGGGCGCGCACCCCCGTCCAGGTCAGCAGGGCGGCTCCGAACAGCAGGAACACGGCCGCCGCGAAGACCGCCGGACCACTTTCCACGCCGTTTCCCCCGCCCGGTGAGCCGCTCCCCGGAGTCCCCCCGGACTCCCCCGGTCCGGACCTTTCCAGCCCCGGGCGTACGGCGCGCCAACCCCGGGTTAACTCACGGCTTCGCGGGCTCCACGGACTCCGCCGGCTCCAGGAATCCCTGCTCCACCAGCAGCCGGATCGCCTCCGGCGTACGGTCGCGCAGCACCACCGGATCCTCCTCGACCAGGTGGGCGATCGCGTCGAGGATCCGCCCCGCGCTCAGTGAGCCGTCGCACACTCCGGCGAAGCCCGCGCCGACCGTGTCCACCTTCGTGGCGCGCCGCATCCCGCGGTTCTGCCGGAGCACGACGTGCTCGGGATCCTCGGCGCCGGGCGCGCCGACCTGCTCCTGGACGACCTCCTCGACGAGCCGGAAGTGCCCCTCCAGCAGCGCGGCGTCGTCGTGTGCGCGCAGGTAGTCCTGGCGGGCGAAATGGGCCCGGACGGTGTCTCCGAGCGGCTGCTCCACCGAGTGCGGCCACTCCTCGACCACGATCGACGGAACCTCCGCGTCCGTCCGCCGCAGGGTGATCCAGCCGAAGCCGACGGACCGGGTCCGGCGGGCCTCGAACTCCTCCAGCCAGGCCTCGTAGCGCCGTGCGTACGCCTCCGGATCGTCGCGGTGGTCGCCCGCGTCCCGCAGCCAGAGTTCTGCGTACTGCGTCACATCCTGCACGTCACGCTGCACGATCCACGCGTCGCAGCCCTTGGGCACCCAGGAACGCAGCCGGTCGTGCCAGTCCTCGCCGTCGACGTGCTGCCAGTTGGCCAGAAACTGCGCGTATCCGCCCGGATTCAGCCGGTCGCCGGCCTGCTGGACCAGCGCACGGCACAGGTCGTCGCCGCCCATCCCGCCGTCCCGGTAGGTCAGCCGGGCCCCGGGAGAGATCACGAAGGGCGGGTTGGACACGATCAGGTCGTAGGTCGCCCCGCCGACCGGCTCGAAGAGCGAACCGGCGAGCAGCTCCGCCTCCGGGGCCCCCGACAGCGCGAGTGTCAGACGGGTGAAGTCCAGGGCGCGCGGGTTGACGTCGGTGGCCGTGACCCGGGTCGCGTGCTGCGCCGCGTGCAGCGCCTGGATGCCGGATCCGGTGCCGACGTCGAGGGCCGAGCCGACCGGGGTGCGGACGGTGATCCCCGCCAGGGTGGTGGAGGCGCCGCCGACGCCGAGGACCACGCCCTCCTCCCGGCTGCCGATGCCCCCGGCCCCGCCGACCGCGCAGCCCAGGTCCGAGACGATGAACCAGTCCTCGCCGTCCGGGCCGCCGTACGGCCGGACGTCGACGACGGCGTGTACCTCGTCCCCCGAGCGGCGCACCCAGCCGTCGGCCAGCGCCTCCTCGACGGGCAGCGCGGCCGCGGCCCGGTCGTACGGCACGGGCCGCTGGAGCAGGAACAGCCGCACCAGGCTCGCCAGCGGGCCGTCGCCCCGGGTGGCGCGCAGGGCGGGGACCGTCTCGCTGCGGGCCAGCGCGGCGTAGGCGGGGGCGCCGAGCAGGTCGAGCAGGCCGTCGGCGGTGAAGCCCGCGGCGAGCAGGGCCGTACGCAGTGCGGCGGCGCGGTCGGGCGAGGGCAGGCGGGGAAGACCGGTGGTACTCACCCGCCCATTGTGGCCGCTGTGACCGACAATCCGTGCGACGCGCGGACACGGGCAGGGCGGCCGGGTCCGCATCCGGTCCCGGCCGCCCTGATCGGCGTACGCCCTGTCAGCAGGCGGGCGCTCAGCTCTTGGAGGGCTCCGGGGCCGCCGTGACCTGGCAGCCCTTCTGGCCGTTCATGGCCTTGTCGAGGCCGCCCGCCTTCAGCTTCTCCAGGGCCGCCTTGCCACCCTGGGTGGTCTGGTCGAGGCCGCTGGCGATGGTCTTGAGGCCCTCGGCGAACTTGCCCTGATCCTTGGGATCGAGGGCGTCCATCTTCGTCTTGAGGTCCGCATAGCCCTTGGACGTGTCCTCGAAGCCCTTGACGGCGGCCTTCTGGGTCGCGTCACCGTCCTTGACCGGGGGAACTCCCGCGCTCGTCAGGGCGCCACCCATGGCCTTGTAGGAGTCGGACATGGTCTGGAACGCGCCCGCGTCGGTCTTCTGCACGTCCTCGGGCTTGCTGCTCTCGGTCGCCACGCGCTTGATGTCGGCGTTGGCTCCCTCGATCTTCTTGAGTTCGGGCTGCCACTTGTCGCAGACCTTCTTGGCCCAGTCGTCGGTCTTGTTGCCGCCGTCGTCACCGCAACCGGACAGCACGAGCATCAGTACCGCGCCGCCGGACAAGGCGGCCGCAAACTTCTTGTTCACCGGATCGGTCCCTTCCAAGGCTCTCGGCCCGGAAGATACACGTCTGCATCCGGATAAGCGGAAAGACGGACAGACGGCGCGTCAGTCCGCGCCGCCCGTCCGCCATTCGGTCCCTTACCGCGAGCCCCCAAGGAGCTGGTCGGCCTACGGTCAGGAGACCACCGCCGGGTCGGTCGGCTGGGCCACCCGCTCGGCGGCGTCACTGCCCGCGTCGTCGCCGACCGTGATGCCGCGCCGCTTGGACACGTACACCGCGCCGACGATCACGATGATCGCGACGACGGCGACGACCGCGCGGACGGTCGCGCTGGCGTCGGAGCCGTAGCTGAACTGCACGACGGCCGGGGCGATCAGCAGCGCCACCAGGTTCATCACCTTGAGCAGCGGGTTGATCGCGGGACCGGCGGTGTCCTTGAACGGGTCGCCAACGGTGTCGCCGATGACGGTCGCGGCGTGGGCCTCGCTGCCCTTGCCTCCGTGGTGGCCGTCCTCGACGAGCTTCTTCGCGTTGTCCCACGCGCCACCGGAGTTGGCGAGGAAGACGGCCATCAGCGTGCCGGTGCCGATGGCGCCGGCCAGGTACGAGCCGAGCGCGCCGACGCCGAGGCTGAACCCGACCGCGATGGGGGCCATCACGGCGAGCAGACCGGGCGTGGCGAGTTCGCGCAGCGCGTCCTTGGTGCAGATGTCCACGACGCGCCCGTACTCGGGCTTCTCGGTGTAGTCCATGATCCCGGGGTGCTCGCGGAACTGGCGGCGCACCTCGTAGACCACGGCCCCGGCGGAGCGGGACACCGCGTTGATGGCCAGGCCCGAGAACAGGAACACGACGGCCGCGCCCAGGATCAGCCCGACCAGGTTGTTGGGCTGGGAGATGTCCAGGCTCAGGCCCATGTCGCCCGCCTTGGCGCCGACGTCCTTGACGGCCGTGGCGATGGCGTCGCGGTACGAGCCGAAGAGCGCGGCGGCGGCCAGGACGGCCGTGGCGATGGCGATGCCCTTGGTGATCGCCTTGGTGGTGTTGCCCACCGCGTCCAGGTCGGTCAGGACGCGGGCGCCCGCGCCCTCGACGTCGCCGGACATCTCCGCGATGCCCTGGGCGTTGTCGGAGACCGGGCCGAAGGTGTCCATGGCGACGATGACGCCGACGGTGGTCAGCAGACCGGTGCCGGCCAGGGCCACCGCGAAGAGCGCCAGCATGATCGAGGTGCCGCCGAGCAGGAACGCCCCGTAGACGCCGAGGCCGATGAGCAGCGCGGTGTAGACGGCGGATTCCAGGCCGATGGAGATGCCGGCGAGGACGACGGTGGCCGCGCCGGTGAGCGAGGACTTGCCGATGTCCTGGACGGGTCGGCGGGTGGTCTCGGTGAAGTAGCCCGTGAGCTGCTGGATGAGGGCGGCGAGGACGATGCCGATGGCCACGGAGACGAGCGCGAAGATGCGCGGGTCGCCGGAGTGGCCGGTGATGCCCGCGTCCTCGACGCCGACCAGGTCCTTGAAGCGGGACGGCAGGTAGACGACGACCGCGACGGCGACCAGCACCAGCGAGATCACCGCCGAGATGAAGAAGCCGCGGTTGATGGCGGTCATGCCGCTGCGGTCGGTGCGGCGCGGGGAGACCGCGAAGATGCCGATCATGGCGGTGATGACGCCGATGGCGGGCACGATCAGCGGGAAGGCCAGGCCCAGGTCGCCGAAGGCGGCCTTGCCGAGGATGAGCGCCGCGACGAGCGTGACGGCGTACGACTCGAAGAGGTCGGCGGCCATTCCCGCGCAGTCGCCGACGTTGTCGCCCACGTTGTCGGCGATGGTCGCGGCATTTCGCGGGTCGTCCTCCGGAATGCCCTGTTCGACCTTGCCGACCAGGTCGGCGCCGACGTCGGCGGCCTTGGTGAAGATGCCGCCGCCGACACGCATGAACATCGCGATGAGTGCGGCGCCGAGACCGAAGCCCTCCAGGACCTTGGGCGCGTCGGCGGCGTAGACGAGCACGACGCAGGACGCGCCGAGCAGGCCGAGGCCGACCGTGAACATGCCGACCACGCCGCCGGTGCGGAAGGCGATCCGCATGGCCTTGTGGGAGACCTCGGTGAGGTCCTTGGCGGGTTCGCCCTCGGCGGGGGTGGCCTCGCGGGCGGCCGCGGCGACGCGGACGTTGGCGCGGACGGCGAGGCGCATGCCGATGTAGCCGGTGGCGGCCGAGAAGAGCGCGCCGACGAGGAAGAAGGCGGAACGTCCCGCCCGCTGGGTCCAGTTCTCGGCGGGGAGCAGGAAGAGCAGGAAGAACACGACGACGGCGAAGATGCCGAGGGTGCGCAGCTGGCGCCCCAGGTAGGCGTTGGCGCCCTCCTGGACGGCCGCCGCGATCTCCTTCATCCGGTCGGTTCCCTCGTCGGCGGCGAGCACCTGGCGGACCAGGATCTGCGCGACGACGAGTGCGGCGAGTGCCACCGCCGCGATGACGATCACGATAAGCCGATTGTCATCGGTAAGCACCGCCGCTGCCAGCTGAGCGGTGCTGTCTTGCGCGAGAGGGGTGAAGAGCCCCGTCATTCGTCCTCCTTGACGTGATGAGCTCAAGATGTGGACGGATTGTAGGGAGCCCCACCTGATCAAAACAGGGGGCGGGAAACGGAATTGGCCTGCTCTTGCTCCTCAGCAATAGATCGCGTCACGCCATTACCCTCGAAAGTAGTAATGGGGCAAACCCATTGACCGCACACGGACGGGCCCCGGATCGCCGGTATTCGATCTAGAAAAACAAAAAAGGCCCTGCTCAGCAGGGCCTTGAAAAAATATCGGAAGATGGGATTAAAGATCTATGGAGAGAAACACGAGCGGCCTAGGGGAGTTCGGAGGCGGCGGTGGTCGGCCAGCTCATCCTGATGACACCGCCCGATTCCCCACTGGTCACTTCCAGATCGTCGACCAGCCCGCTGATCACGGCGAGGCTCATCTCGTCCTCGGCGTCGCCGTCGGCCTCCGCCGGGGCGGATCCGGAGTCGCCGGGCAGGCCGTCGGCCGACCGCGCGGCGGTGCCGGCGGCCGGCCCGGGGACCTCGTCGCCGACCTCGATGGAGAAGACCTTCTCCTCTTCGGTCAGCACCACGCGGACAGGAGCGGTGAGCCCGTTGCCGCGGTGCAGTCCGACGGCGCGCGAACAGGCCTCGCCCACGGCGAGTCTGACCTCGTCGAGGACGGCTTCCTCCACGCCGGCCCGGCGCGCCACGGCGGCCGCGACCAGGCGGGCCGTCCGGACGTGTTCGGGCTGAGCGCTGAAGCGGAGTTCAACGGTGGCCATGCGCGTCCCCCTCGGACTACGGGCGTGCCTTACGGGGGCCCGGACCTCTGTGGCCCGGAACCCCCCGCTCCTACTGCCGGGATCCGTCAGTCGGTGGCGTTGACGGCGTCTTCCACCGTGGTGTGAATCGGGAACACCTTGGTGAGACCGGTGATGCGGAAAATCTTGAGGATGCGCTCCTGGTTGCACACCAGGCGCAGCGAGCCCTCGTGCGCGCGAACGCGCTTGAGGCCTCCCACGAGCACACCGAGGCCGGTGGAGTCGAGGAAGTCCACTCGCTCCATGTCGACAACCAAGTGGTAGCTGCCGTCGTTCACCAACTCGACCAACTGCTCGCGCAGCTTGGGCGCGGTATACACATCAATCTCGCCACCTACCTCGACGACTGTGCGGTCGCCAACTGTGCGAGTCGACAGGGACAGGTCCACGGATCCTCCAGCACCTTGCTATCGAGCGGCGCCCCCCAGGGGCCTCCTCACCCGAAGGTAGAGGAGGGATTGGCTGCCGCGATGGCATTCAATCACTTACCGACAGGCGCGCACGACGCCTTGGGACCATTGTCCCGCACGCCGATGACACACTCGCTTCCGATGTCCCATTCTCCTCGTCCCGGTCGGCCCACGGCTGCAACGGGCTCGCGACCCGCCCCCGACACGGTCCTGGACCGCCTGTCACGGGGGCCTTCGCGAGCTGCGCGCATCACCCATACGGAGCACTTGCCCCCTCGGGAGGGCCGTCATGCGGTGTGGCCCGATCGCATCCGAACGGATGTCGTATCCGCGATCCAGGCAGCCGGCATCGAACACCCGTGGGAACACCAGGCCAGGGCCGCCGAGCACGCCCTGGACGGCGAATCGGTGATCGTCGCCACCGGTACCGCCTCGGGCAAGTCCCTGGCCTACCTCGCGCCGGTGCTCAGCGCCCTCGCGGACGGCGCCGAGGCGCCGAACGGGCGCGGCGCGACCGCCCTGTACCTCGCCCCCACCAAGGCCCTCGCCGCCGACCAGCGGCGCGCCGTACGGGAGCTGGCGGGCCCCCTGGGGAACGCGGTCCGGCCCGCGGTCTACGACGGGGACACCCCCGTCGAGGAACGCGAATGGATCCGGCAGTACGCGAACTACGTGCTGACCAATCCCGACATGCTGCACCGGGGGATACTCCCGGCCCACCCCCGCTGGTCCTCCTTCCTGCGCGCGCTGCGCTACGTGGTCGTCGACGAGTCCCACACCTACCGCGGGGTCTTCGGCTCCCACGTCGCCCAGGTACTGCGCCGTCTGCGGCGGCTGTGCGCCCGCTACGGCGCCGATCCCGTCTTCCTGCTCGCCTCGGCCACGGCGACCGATCCCGCGGCCTCAGCGAGCCGCCTGACCGGTGTCCCGGTGACGGAGATCACGGACGACGCCTCCCCGCGCGGCGAGGTCGTCTTCGCCCTGTGGGAGCCGCCGCTCACCGAGCTGCGCGGCGAGAAAGGCGCCCCGGTGCGCCGCACGGCCACCGCGGAGACCGCCGACCTCCTGACCGACCTGGTCGTCCAGGGGGTCCGTACGGTCGCCTTCGTGCGCTCCCGGCGCGGCGCCGAGCTGATCGCCCTGATCGCCCAGGAACGCCTCGCCTCCGTCGACCGGTCCCTGCCGGGGCGGGTGGCCGCCTACCGCGGCGGCTACCTGCCCGAGGAGCGCCGGGCCCTGGAGCGGGCCCTGCACTCCGGCGAGCTGCTCGGGCTCGCCGCGACCACCGCCCTGGAGCTGGGCGTGGACGTCTCGGGCCTGGACGCCGTCCTGATCACCGGCTACCCGGGCACCCGGGCCTCGCTGTGGCAGCAGGCTGGCCGGGCCGGGCGCTCCGGCCACGGCGCCCTGGCCGTCCTGATCGCCCGGGACGACCCGCTGGACACCTACCTCGTCCATCATCCGGAGGCGCTGTTCCGCCAACCGGTGGAGGCGACCGTCCTGGACCCCGACAATCCGTACGTCCTGGCCCCCCACCTGTGCGCGGCGGCGGCCGAGCTGCCCCTGACCGAGCCCGACCTGGCCCTCTTCGGCCCGGCCGCCCAGGACCTCCTCCCCCAGCTGGAAGCGGCGAAGCTGCTGCGCCGCCGCGCCACGGCCTGGCACTGGACCCGCCGGGAGCGGGCCTCGGACCTGACCGACATCCGGGGCGACGGCGGGCGCCCGGTGCAGATCGTCGAGGCCGCCACCGGCCGGCTGCTGGGCACCGTGGACGAGGCGGCCGCCCACACCGCGGTCCACGACGGCGCCGTCCACCTCCACCAGGGCCGCACCTACCTGGTGAGGCACCTGGACCTGGAGGATTCGGTCGCCCTCGTCGAGGAGGCGTCCCCGCCGTACTCCACCACCGCCCGCGACATCACCTCCATCTCCGTCCTGGACACCGAGACCGAGATCCCCTGGGGCCCGGCACGGCTCTGTTTCGGCTCGGTCGAGGTCACCAACCAGGTCGTCTCCTACCTACGGCGCAAACTGATCACCGGCGAGGTGCTCGGCGAGTCCAAGCTCGACCTGCCGCCCCGCACCCTGCGCACCCGGGCCGTGTGGTGGACGGTCACCGAGGACCAGCTCGACGAGGCCCGGATCAATCCGGAGATCCTCGGCGGCGCCCTGCACGCCGCCGAGCACGCCTCCATCGGGCTGCTCCCGCTGTTCGCCACCTGCGACCGCTGGGACATCGGCGGCGTCTCCGTGCCGCTCCACCCGGACACCCTCCTTCCGACGGTCTTCGTGTACGACGGCCACCCCGGCGGCGCCGGGTTCGCGGAGCGGGCGTTCCACACGGCCCGCGCCTGGCTGACCGCGACCCGCGACGCGATCGCCGCCTGCGAGTGCGAGGCCGGCTGCCCGTCCTGCATCCAGTCCCCGAAGTGCGGCAACGGCAACGACCCCCTGCACAAACGCGGCGCCATCCGCCTCCTCACCCACCTCCTGGCCACGGCCCCACCGCCGGCCTAGCCGGGGGCGGGTTCGGGAACCCGGCCGAGGGCCGGGGCGGGGCCACGGGCCCGGAGCGAACGGGCCCGAGGCGGGGCCCGGAGCGAACGGGCCCGGGGCGGGGGCCGGGGCCCGCGGCCGGGGCCCGGGGCGGGTTCGGGTCGGCGGGGCCCGCGCGGGAGGTGGAGGTCGGGGTGAACGGGCCCGTCGGGACGCGGGCCGTGACGTCCGCGAGCTCCCCCGACACCGCGCAGGCCGTCATCAGGGCCCCCTGCGCCCGCGCCACCCGCAGGGCCGAGGCACAGGCGGCCACGGGGCCGTGGGTCCAGCTCGCGGCCGCCGCCAGGGCCGCCAGGTCCGCGGCGGCCGCCGCCCGGTGCCGGGCCACCACCGCCTGGCCCAGCAGCAGCACGCCCCCGAACACCGCCACGAGCGCCGTGGCCACCACCGCCGCCCACACCGTGGCCGAACCCCGGTCCCGGCTCATGGCGGCGGCCCCACACTGTCCTCGGCCAGCGCCACCGCCTGGGCCCCCAGCCGCACCGGCAACGCCCCCGGACCCGGGGCGGGCGCGCTCACCCGGACCCGCCACAGGTCCCCGGTCCGCTCCAGCTCCACCCGCGCCCCCTCCGGAGCCGCTTCCCGGGCCGCGCCGAGCGCCACCTCGGCCGGTTCGGAACGGGCCGCGACCCGCGCCCCCGCCCGCGCCGCGTCCACGCACCGGATCTGCGCGGCCGCCGCCATCAGCGCCCAGACCAGAAGCGCCGCGAAAAGCACCAGAGCCGGGATCACCAGCGCCGCCTCGGCCGTCACATATCCCCGGTCCCCCTTTTCCCGAGCCGTCCCGGACTTTCCGGACCCGCCGTCAGACCAGCCGCCAGACCAGCCGCCAGACCAGCCGTCAGGACATCTGTCAGGACATCTGTCAGAAGGGCGCATCGAGCGCCTTCCCGATGGTCGACTGAAGCGCCGCCGCGACGACGTCACTCGTGACCACCTTGTACAGAACGGCCGCGAACGCACACGCCGCGATCGTGCCCATGGCGTATTCCGAAGTCGACATTCCCGCGTCCCGGCAACGTCCCCGCAGCGCCGCCCGCACACGCACCCACATGATCCTCATGACAACCTCCTGTGAATTTGAGTTCCTGATGTGATTTCAGTTGCCGGAGAGGAGACCGGAAGCCATCCCGATCACCACCGGAGCCACCCCCACGGAGAGAAATGCGGGGAGGAAACACAGCCCGACCGGGGCGGTGATGAGCACGGAGACCCGCTGCGCCCTGGCCCCCGCCCGCCGGGCCCGGTCCTCCCGGAGCCGCGCCGCCAGCCGGGACACCGGCTCCGCGGCGGGCGCCCCCGTCCGCGCGGCCCGGTCCAGACACTCGGCCAGCTCCCGGGCGTCCGGTATCTCCGCCAACCTGCCCCACGCACCCCCCGGTTCGCCGCCGAGCCGCAGCTCCGCCCCGGCCAGGGCCAGCCGCTCGCCCACCGGCCCGCCCAAGGACTCCCCGACCACCTCGGCCGCCTCCACGGGCCCCGCTCCGGCCGCCAGGCACGCCGCCAACAGGTCGGCGGCGAAGGGCAGCTGCCGGGCCACTTCCCGCGGGTCCGCCCCGGGCGAAGCCCGCACCCTGCGCTGCCATCTCCACACCCCGAGGGCCGCCGCGCACCCGACCGCCCCGCCCGCCACCCCGCCGACCAGGACCCAGCCGGCCAGCAGCGCCCCGGCCGGCCCCGCCCACAACACCACCGCGGCCCGGGCCCGCGGTCCGGCCGTGGACCTCCGGCGCCCCAGGTCCACCGCGAGCAGCGTCGCGAGCCTGCGCCGGGCCGCCCTCTCCCTGACCCGCGCCCCCAGCGCCGACCCGAGGTACGTCACGGCCCCCGCGAGGCAGAGCGCCGTCCCCAGCCTGTGGACGAGCAACCCCGAAGCGAAGCCGAAGCCGCCCATCACCGCTCCCCCGCCCGCATCAGCCGCCGGCACCACAGCAGCCCCAGCGCCTCCAGCACCCCGCCCACCGCCAGGCACCCCAGCCCCAAGGGCGTGTGCAGCAGCACCCGCAGCGGATCGGCCCCCATCGCGGTCCCCATCAACAGCCCGACCAGCGGCAGCAGCGCGAGCACCACCGCGGTCGACCGCGCCCCCGCCAGCTGGGCCCGCAGCGACTCCTCCCGGTCCCGCTCCGCCCGCAGCGCCCCCTCCAGCCGCTCCAGCCCCGCCGCCAGCCCCGCACCACCGTCCACGGACACCCGCCAGCAGGCGGCCATCCCGGCCAGCCCCTCCGCGCCCGGCTCCCGGGCCGCCAGCCGCAGCGCACCGGGCACGTCCCCGCCGAACGCCGCCGCGGCCAGCAGCCCCGCCTCCGCCGCGCCCGGACCTCCCGGCCCGGCCACCGTCCGGCGCATCGCCGCCGTCAGGGCCTGCCCCGGCTGCGCCCCGGAGCGCAGCTCCCCCACGACGGCCCCGCACAGGGCCACCACCTCCGCGGCCCGCGCCTCCCGGTCCCGGGCCCGCCGCCGGACCAGCAGCAGCCTGCGCACCACAGGCACCGCCACCACGCCCACGACGAGCGGGATCGCCGATCCACCCAGCACGGCGAGGACCAGCCCGGCCACCAGCGCACCCCACTCCGGCCCGCGCGCCGCCCGCACCCGCACCGCCGCGGCCAGCCGCTCCCACGGCACCGGCCCGCCGGGCGCCAACGGACCCGCCCCGGCGAGCAACAGCCGCACCCGCCGGGGCCCCCGGTCACCCCCGGCCAGCAGCCAGGCCGCCACCCCGGCACACAGCGCCGCGGCGAACACCGGAGCCGACACCAGCGGCGTCCCCGCGCTCATCGGACACCTCCCAGCAGCGGGCGCAGCCGATCCCAGCCCGCCTCCCGGACGAAACCCCGCGCACCCCAGCGCAGCGCCGGTACCGTCACCACCAGTCCGGCGGGGTCCCGCTCCAGCACATGCACCTCGGCCACCCGCCGCTGCCCGCTCCGGTCCCGGACCAGATGGATCACCAGGGACAGCGCGGCGGCCAACTGACTGTGCAGGGCGGCCCGGTCCAGCCCGGCAGCGCTCCCGAGCGCCTCCATCCGGGCCGGGACATGCGCGGCGGCATTGGCATGGACCGTCCCGCAGCCACCCTCGTGCCCGGTGTTCAGCGCGGCCAGCAGATCCGCCACCTCGGGGCCGCGCACCTCTCCCACGACCAGCCGGTCCGGACGCATCCGCAGCGCCTGCCGGACCAGATCCGCCAGGGTGACCAGACCCGCCCCCTCCTGGTTCGCCGGCCGGGCCTCCAGCCGCACCACATGGGGATGGTCGGGCCGCAGCTCGGCCGAGTCCTCGGCCAGCACGATCCGCTCACCCGGGCCGACCAGCCCCAGCAACGCGCTGAGCAGCGTGGTCTTCCCGGTACCGGTGCCCCCGGACACCAGGAACGAGAGCCGGGCCTCCACCAGCGCCCGCAACAGCCGCTGGCCGCCCGGAGGCAGCGTCCCGGCGGCCACCAGCTCCTCCAGGGTGAATGCCCGCGGCCGCACCACCCGCAGCGACAGACAAGCGGATCCCACCGAGACCGGGGGCAACACCGCGTGCAGCCGGGTCCCGTCCGGCAACCTCGCGTCCACCCAGGGCCGCGCGTCGTCCAGCCGGCGCCCCGCGACGGCGGCCAGCCGCTGCGCGAGCCTGCGCACCGCCTCGGCGTCCGCGAAGGTCACCGGGGTCAACTCCAGCCCCCCGCCCCGGTCCACCCACACCCGGTCCGGCGCCGCCACCAGGACGTCCGTCACCCCGGGATCGGCCAGCAGCGCCTCCAGCGGCCCCGCGCCGACCAGCTCGCACCGCAACTCCTCCGCCGCGCCCAGCACCTCCGCGTCCCCCAGCAGCCGCCCATGGGCCCGCAGCGCCGCCGCCACCCGGGCCGGGGTCGGCTCCGCCCCGCTCTCCGCGAGCCGCTGGCGCACCGCCTCCAGCAGCCCCGCGCTCATACCGTCACCCCCTGACCGGAAGGAACCAGCGCCCGCTCCCAGAAGCCGTCGCAGAACCGGGCCAGCGCTCCCCGGCCCCGCGCGCCCGGCGTCTCCCCCTCGGCCACCCGCCCGGGCAGGCCCACCTCCAGCGGCACCTCGCCCGCGAGCGGCACCCGCAGCAACTCGGCCACCGCCTCGGCCTCCAGCCCGCCCGGGAACCTCCCCCGGACCACCACCCGCACGTCCCGGGCCACCATCCGGACCCCGGCCGCCACCCGCCCGGCGGCGGCCACCGCCCGCAGCTCACCCGGCACCACGAGCAGCACCAGGTCCAACTGGGCCAGCACCTCGGCCACCCCCTCGTCCACCCGCCGGGGCAGGTCGACCACCACCACCCCGCCCCGGCGCCGCGCGGCGGCCACCACGGACCGCATCGCGGCGGGCGGCACCACCACCCGGTCCCCGCGGTCCCAGCTGAGCACCCGCAGCGCGTGCAGCTCCGGCAGCGATTCCGCCAGCGCGTCGGCGCCGACCCGGCCCCGGGAGCCCGCGAAGTCCGGCCAGCGCAGCCCGTCCGCACCCTCGCCCCCGAGCAGCACGTCCATGCCGCCGCCCAGCGGGTCGCCGTCGATGAGGAGGGTCCGCTCCCCGAACGCGGCGGCCCGCACCGCCAGGGCGCAGGCGAGCGTGGACGCCCCGGCCCCGCCGCTGCCGCCGATCACCCCGACCGTGAGCGCGGGCCGCCCGGCGCCCTCGACCACATCCGCGATGCGGTCGACGAGCCCGCTCTCCGCGTCCGGGAGCCGCAGCACCTCCTCGGCCCCGATCTCCACCGCGCGCTGCCACACCTGCGGGTCGTCGAGATCCCGGCCGACGAGGAACACGCCGTCCCGGCGGGGCGCTCCGCGCACCCGCCGAGCGGCGTCGTCCCCGACCAGGACGAGCGGTGCGTCCTGCCAGCCGACGCCCCCACAGGCGGCCGTGTCCACACCGCCGTTGCCAAGGGCCCCTCCCTCGGCGCCGCCGGCCTCACCGGCCTCGGCGGCCCACCCCGTTCCGCTTTGCTCGGGCACCGAGTGGCCGACGTACGGCTCGGCGCCCGCGGCGGCGCACAGCCGCAGCAGATCATCGAGCAGCAGCGGATCCTCGGTGACGATCAGCGGGCGTCCGCCACCCACCGCGGGCCGCATGTCGGGGGCAGCCGCCCGGCCCCGCCGGGTGCGGGATCCCGCACCGGCTCGCGGCATGGCCCGCGCCGCCGTTTCCGGCTCCCCAAGCGTTCGAACAGCCTTCCGCGTCCGCGGCCGGGGCGCCGCAACGCCCCCTGACCCGCCCCGCGTCCGGGCGCCCGCGCCGGCCACCGACCCGGCCGCCCGCCTGCCCGGCGCCCCGGCCACCGGTCCCACCCCCGGCCCGGCCGTCGGTCCGGCCGTCGATCCTGCGAAGGATCCAGCCATGATCCCCACCCCTTTCTCACCGCAAATCCCGGGCCGTGGACTTCACGCCCGGAATCACCGTGCAGCGATGAGGGGATATCAAGTGGATCTTGATCGAAAACTGTGGACAAGAACTCGCCTGTGAATAACTTCGACACCCACACGGGTGAGTTCACAGCGCGCCGGAACCACTACACAGCGTCACGAGTTCAAGGGGATGAAGGGCCTTCGCCACACAGGCCCACCGAGCAAGGAGGGCCGGATGAACGATCACTTGGGGCCGAAGGCAGGGACGCGAACCGCGTCCGGACATGCGACGACCCCCGCCGGGGGGGAGAGCGGGGGTCGTCCCCACGGTCTGACTCGGGGGGGGAGGAGCCAGACCGGGTTAGCACGGTCGCGAACGATCCGTGACTTCCATGGTGTACCCGAGAGGCCTCTTAGGCAAACCCACGCGCCGCTCCTTACGCCGAATGGTGGGCGCATATGCTCGGGGCGTGGAAAATCAGCCCTTGCCGCACTCCTTGCCTCGCACCGCCGCCTTCTTCGACCTGGACAAGACGGTCATTGCCAAGTCGAGCACGCTGACGTTCAGCAAGTCCTTCTACCAAGGCGGCCTGATCAACCGGCGGGCGGTGCTGCGCACCGCGTACACCCAGTTCATCTTCCTGGCCGGTGGCGCCGACCACGACCAGATGGAGCGGATGCGGGAGTACCTCTCCGCGCTCTGCAAGGGGTGGAACGTCCAGCAGGTCCGGGAGATCGTCGCCGAAGCCCTGCACGACCTCATCGACCCGATCATCTACGACGAGGCCGCCTCCCTCATCGAGGCCCACCACACCGCGGGCCGCGACGTGGTGATCGTGTCCACCTCCGGGGCGGAGGTGGTCGAACCGATCGGTGAGATGCTCGGCGCCGACCGGGTCGTCGCCACGCGCATGGTGGTCGGCGAGGACGGCTGCTTCACGGGCGAGATCGAGTACTACGCCTACGGGCCCACCAAGGCTGAAGCGGTAAGGGAGTTGGCCGAGTCCGAGGGCTACGACCTCGCGCGCTGCTACGCCTACAGCGACTCGGCGACGGACGTCCCGATGCTGGAGGCGGTGGGCCACCCGCACGCGGTCAACCCCGACCGGGCGCTGCGCCGGGAGGCACTCGCCCGCGAGTGGCCCGTCCTGGTCTTCAACCGGCCGGTCCGGCTCAAGCAGCGGGTCCCCGGGCTGTCCATGCCCGCCCGCCCCGCGCTCATCGCGGCGGCGGCCGTTGGCGCGGCCGCGGTCACGGCAGGCCTGGTCTGGTACACCAGCCGCCGCCGGGCCACCGCCCTCGCGGCCGCCACCGGCGCCGTCTGACCAGCACCGAGCCGCCTGACCAGCACCGATACGACCTGTCCGATTCGCTCCGGTACGCCCTGGAAAGTAAAGAAGTGAGGCAAGGGGTTCCGCTTAACTCGGAAGCGGGGTACAAATGAGTCAACGGCCCGCGAGACCAAAGAACATCCGAGAGGATCATCTTTAACCGCAGTAAGGCCCACGGACCGAGCAAAATGCATGAACGCCGAGCACCCACGCGACGTCGACCCGTCGATTACGGGCCAGCCGCACCAGGCCACGGGCAGAGTTCCCGACCTGATGGGCAACCTTCGAGGACGCTTGGTAACTGGGCGCGAGTGCCAGCGGCGACACCAAAGCAAGACGGTGTCGCCGCATCCCTTTGTGCCCGCCCCCGGCTTGCGCCCGCCCCCGGCGAGCCGGGCCCGCCCCGGCGGCAGCGGTCAGGCCGCTCCGCGCTGGAGCGCCTCGCACACCGCCGTCGACTCGCGGACACCCAGCTCGATCGACCGCCCGCAGTGCGCGATCCAGGCAGCCATCCCCTCCGGAGTGCCGGACACATAGCCCCCGAAGGCCGCCAGGTACTCCGCCCGGCCCTGCTCGGCGTGACCGACCTCCGCCGGGCAGATCGCCTTGGGGTCGAGGCCGCTGTTGATGAGCACGATCCGCTCGGCCGCCCGCGCGACCAGGCCGTTGTACGAACCGAACGGCCGCAGGGCCAGCAGTTCGCCGTGCACCACCGCCGCCGTGACCAGGGCCGGAGCCGAACCCCCGCCGATGATCAGCCCGGACAGCCCTTCGAGCCGCCCCGCGACCTCCTGCGCGTCCGGCAGCGCAAGCTCCACCAGCGGCTCGTCGACCGGCTCACCGGCCAGCCTCGGCCGCCCCACCGTGTCCGACCCCGCCGCGCCACCGGCGAGCGGCCCGGCGCCCCGACCCGCGCCCACCTGCCCCACCGCCACCAGGTGCAGCCGCGCCAGCACCCGCATCGGCGACTGCCGCCAGATGCTCAGCAGCTGCCCGGCCTCGGCGGTGAGCCGCAGCGCCGCACCCACGGTCCGCGCCTGCTCCTCAGAGCCGAAGTCACTGCGCCGCCGCACCTCCTCCAGTGCCCAGTCCGCACCGGACAGCGCCGCGCTCCCGCGCGCCGCCCGCAGTGCGGCCTCCGAGGTGATCTCACCGGCGCGCCGCCGCATCACCCGGTGCCCGTAGACCCGGTCCACGGCCTTGCGTACGGAGTCCACCGCGTCCGGAACACCGGGGAGCGACGTCAGGGCGGCCAGCGGATCAGAAGCGCTACTCATAAGTAGGGAGCCTACGCACTGCTCACCCATAGCACCGACCCCTCCTTGGAGTGGTCTTCTTCACTCACCTCGACCACACCACGCGACCGAGCGACTACGCTTGGTGAACATGAAGATCGCTTTCGTGGGAAAGGGCGGCAGCGGCAAGAGCACGCTGTCCTCCCTCTTCATCCGCCACCTCGCAGCCAATGAGGCCCCCGTCGTCGCGGTGGACGCCGACATCAACCAGCACTTGGGCGCCGCGCTCGGTCTCACCGAGGAAGAGGCCGACGCCCTGCCCGCCATGGGCGCGCACCTGCCCCTGATCAAGGAATACCTGCGCGGCTCCAATCCCCGCATCACGTCCGCCGAGACAATGATCAAGACCACCCCGCCCGGCACCGGCTCCCGGCTGCTGCGCGTCGCCGAGGACAATCCGGTCTACGAGGCGTGCGCCCGTACCGTCATCCTCGACGGCCACGAAGAGGGCGACGTCGAGTACGTCCGGCTCATGGCCACCGGGCCGTTCACCGAGTCCGACCTCGGCGTGGCCTGCTACCACTCGAAGGTCGGGGCGGTCGAACTCTGCCTGAACCACCTCGTGGACGGGCCCGACGAATACGTCGTCGTCGACATGACGGCCGGCTCGGATTCCTTCGCTTCTGGCATGTTCACCCGCTTCGACATGACCTTCCTGGTCGCCGAGCCGACCCTCAAGGGCGTCTCCGTCTACCGCCAGTACAAGGAGTACGCGCGGGACTTCGGGATCACCCTCAAGGTGGTCGGGAACAAGGTCCAGGGGCAGGACGACATCGACTTCCTGCACGCCGAGGTGGGGGACGACCTGCTCGTCACCATCGGGCACTCCGACTGGGTCCGGTCCATGGAGAAGGGCCGACCGGCCCCCTTCGATCTGCTCGAGGCGAGCAACCGGCTGGCCCTTCAGACGCTCCAGGACGCGGCTGACGACTCCTACGCCGCGCGCGACTGGGCGCGGTACACCGAGCAGATGGTGCACTTCCACCGGAAGAACGCCGAGAGCTGGGGCAACGCGAAGACCGGGGTCGACCTGGTGGACCAGATCGACCCCGACTTCGTCCTGCACGAGCGGCTCGGTCAGCAGCGGCTCGGCGAGCCCCTCACGGGAGCACCCGGCGGAGGGCTGTCCGGCGAGCCGCTCAGCTCTCCTCTGCCGACTCCGCAGCCGGCTTGACGCCCGCGGGCGCCGCGGGAGCGGAGGGCGGGGTGACCGGACCCGTGGTCAGGAACTTCCTCCAGCCCTCCTTCGGCGCCTGGCCGACGTCGAGCGTGCGCATCCACTCCAGGGTCTTGGGGTCCTGCGCGTCCAGCCAGTCGGCCAGCTCGCGGAACGTGACGCAGCGGACCTCCTTCTGCGTGCACATGCCCTTGATGGAGTCCTCCACGGCGCGCATGTAGGTGCCGCCGTTCCAGGACTCGAAGTGGTTGCCGATGATCAGCGGGGCCCGGTTGCCCTCGTAGGCGCGGCCGAAGGCCTTCATCAGGCCGTCGCGCATCTGCTCACCCCAGTAGGCGTGCTGCGAGGGGTCGCCCTGGGTGGTCGTACCGGACTGGTTGACCAGGTAGTTGTAGTCCATGCTGAGCGTCTCGAAGGCACGGCCCGGCATGGGCACCAGCTGGAGCGGCAGGTCCCACAGGCCGTCCGTCTTCTTGGGCCAGATCTGCTTGCTGATCCCGCTCGAGTCGTAGCGGAAGCCCATGTCCTTCGCCGCCAGCATGAAGTTCTTCTGGCCTTCGAGGCAGGGGGTGCGGGCGCCGATCAGCTCCTTGTCGTAGTCGAAGGGCAGCGCCTTCTCCTGCTTGAGGGCCGGCGTGTTCGTCTTCCAGGACTTCACGAAGGACTTGGCCTGGTTGATCTCGCTCTTCCACTCCTCCACCGACCAGGTGCCGACGCCGCCCTCGGGTCCGCAGAAGTGGCCGTTGAAGTGGGTGCCGATCTCGTTGCCCTCGAGCCAGGCACCGCGGACCTGCTCGGCGGTGTCCTTGATGCCCTGGAGGTCGCCGAAGCCGATGTCCGAGCGGCCCGGGGCGTGCTGGGGAGCGGTGTAGAGGGAACGCTTCTCCTCCGGGAGCATGTACACGCCGCTGAGGAAGTACGTCATCCGCGCGTTGTACTGCTTGCCGACCCCACGGAAGTGCGAGAAGAGCTTCTGGCTGTCCTCGCCGGCCCCGTCCCACGAGAAGACCACGAATTGCGGCGGCTTCTCGCCGGGCTTGAGCTTTTCCGGCCTGGGCACGTTCGGCTGCGTGCCGGTGTACGAGGTCGAGCCGTCGCCGATCAGCCGGAGCACGCTGCCCGGCGCCTCCGGCGCGGCCGCGCCCTTCCTGGCCTGACTGCCACCGGCACCGGTGGGCTTGGCGGGCTCCGAGGCGCCGCACCCGGTCGCGCCCAGGACCAGTGCCGTGGCGACCAGGCCCCCGGCGATCTTCTTCGTGGCGGCCATCATCCGCCCACCTCATCCCTTGCCCGTTTCGGTGTTCCGCACGTTCGGGCTGAAACGTCGCACGCGGCCCACCCCGGGAAAGGTATGACAAGCCAGACAAAATACTTAATCACCCTTCTGGGCTAATTCGTAGACCATTTAACCCCTATGTCTAGGCACGGTCTTTACTCTGCATTACCATCCATTTACCGAGTGTTGATACTCCCGCCGCTTCACCCCTGCCCCCAGAGGAGACGGGACATGACCGCCAGCGCCCCCACGCGCCCCACCCAGCACGGCTCCCCGCCCCCGGTGCCACCGAGGGCGTCGCCCCGGCTCCCGGCCCGGGTCCCGCCCGGCCTCGCCGCCGACCTGTCGGCCTCCGTCGCCGTCTTCCTGATCGCCCTGCCGCTCTCCCTGGGCATCGCCCTCGCCACGGGAGCCCCGCTCCAGGCCGGACTCGTGGCCGCGGCGGTGGGCGGGATCGTCGCCGGGCGGTTCGGCGGCGCCCCGCTCCAGGTGAGCGGCGCCGCCACCGGAGTCACCGTCGTCGCCGCGGAGTTGATCCAGCGCTACGGATGGCGCACCACCTGTGCCATCACCGTCCTCGCGGGCTTCTGCCAGCTGGGCCTGGCCCTCCTGCGCACCGCCCGCTCGGCCCTCATGGTCAGCCCGTCCGTCGTCCACGGCATGCTCGCGGGCGTCGGCGTGACGATCGCGCTCGCCCAGCTCCACATCGTGCTCGGCGGCACCCCGCAGAGCTCCGCCCTGGCCAACGTCCGGGGGCTGCCCGCCCAGTTGGCCGACCTGCATCCGTGGGCGCTCGCCGTCAGCGCGCTCACCCTGACGGTGCTGCTCGCCTGGCCGCGGCTGCCCGGGCGGGCCGGGCGGGCGCTGCGCAAGGTCCCGGCCGCGCTCGCCGCGGTCGCCGCGGCCACCGCCTTCGCGGCCTTCGCCGGGCTCAGCCTGCCCCGGGTCGACCTGCCGTCCTGGAGCAGCCACGCCCTGCCCGAGCTGCCCGAGGGGCCCGTCCTGGGCATCATCGCGGCGGTACTGACCGTCACTTTGGTCGGCAGTGTGGAGTCGCTGCTGTCCGCCGTCGCGACCGACAAGATCATCGCCGCCCACCGCGGTACGGCCGCCCGCCCGCCGCGCGCCGACCTGAACCGCGAGCTGCGCGGCCAGGGCCTGGCGAACATCCTCTCCGGGGCCCTGGGCGGGCTGCCCGTCGCCGGCGGGGCCGCGCGCAGCGTGGCCAACGTCAAGTCCGGCGCGGTCAGTCGGCGGGCCTCGATGCTGCACGGGCTCTGGGTGCTGCTCGCCGCCGGGCTGCTCGCCCCCGTCCTGGACCTGATCCCGCTCGCCGCGCTGGCCGCGCTCGTCATGGCCGTGGGCGTGCAGATGGCCAGCATCACGCGCCTGCGCAATGTCACGCGCCATCGGGAGATCATCGTCTACCTCACGACCATCACGGCCGTGGTGCTCGGCGGGGTGCTCGAGGGCGTGGCCGTCGGCATCGCGGTCGCGGTCGCGATCGCGCTGCACCGGCTGGCGCGCACCCGGATCACCGTGGAGGTGCAGGACGACGGCGCGGTCCACCGGGTCTGGGCCCGCGGCCAGTTGACCTTCCTCGCGGTACCCCGGCTGAGCCGGGAGCTGGGCCAGATCCCGCATCACGCGCACGCGGTGATCGAGCTGGACGGCTCGTTCATCGATCACGCGGCCTACGAGACCCTGCAGGACTGGCAGGAATCCCATCTGGCGCACGGGGGTTCGGTGGAGGTCACCGGCCGCTCCGGAGCCCGGATCGGCGAGCCCGACCGGGCGCAGCGCGGGGCACACCACTGCTGCCGCCCCTGGACCCCCTGGCAGAACCACTGCGACCACCGGACACCGCCCGACACCTCGGCCGACCCCGAGCCGACCGGCACCGAACGGACCGGCCCCGCGCGGCACGGCGCCGCGCACCACGGCGCCGCCCAGGCCACCCCCACCCGCACCGGCCCCGGCCCCGGCCCCGGCCCCGGACATCACGCCACCGCACAGCCCACCGGCGCCGGACAGAGCGCCACCGAGCCGAAGGCGGCGGCCGCCCGCCCCGCTCCCGCGCCGCGTCGCCGGGGTGCCGGCCAACTGGCCAGCGGGATCGGCGCCTTCCAGCGCGACACCGCGCCGCACGTCCGGGACGAGCTGGCCCGGCTGGCCCGGGAGGGCCAGAGTCCCTCGCAGCTCTTCCTGACCTGCGCGGACTCCCGGCTGGTCACCAGCATGATCACGGCCAGCGGCCCGGGCGACCTCTTCACCGTCCGCAACGTCGGCAATCTGGTCCCGCTGCCGGGCGCCGAGTCCACGGACGACTCCGTCGCCGCCGCCATCGAGTACGCGGTGGACGTGCTCCAGGTGGACAGCATCACCGTGTGCGGGCATTCGGGCTGCGGCGCGATGCAGGCGCTGCTCAACGCCGCGCCCGGGGCGCCGATGACCCCATTGCGGCGCTGGCTGCGGCACGGTCTGCCGAGCCTGGCGCGGATGGCCAGCCGTCACCACCCCTGGGTGCGGATCTCGGGCAGGCTGCCCGCGGACGCCGTCGAGCAGCTCTGCCTGACCAATGTGGTGCAGCAGCTGGAGCACCTGCGGGCCCACGAGTCGGTGGCGCGCAGGCTGGCCGAGGGCACGCTGGAACTCCACGGCATGTACTTCCATGTCGGTGAGGCCCAGGCCTATCTGCTCTCGCCGGGCGAGGACTTCTTCGACTGCCGGGTCTTCGACAGTGTCCTGCCGGACACCAGGGGGGCAAAAACGGCCATGCGGGACGCTCACGCCTCGCCCAGGGCGGTCACGCCCGCCTGAACCGATACGCTCCGTCCTCGGACGCCCCCGATGGCCCCTTCCCGCGATCACCGCGGCAAGGGGCCATCGGCGCCTGCCCGCCCAGGGCCGGGGCACCCAGTTGACCGTGGTATAGGTCTAAACCAATTTGCGGCAGGGTCTTGTCACCTGGGTGTCTGACCTGATGAGCTATCCCCGGGGACACAACGGACACCCTGGGAAAGGGAGATGTCGTGAGCAATGACAGCCTGGCCAACCTGCTCAAGGAGGAGCGGCGGTTCGCACCGCCCGCCGATCTGGCCACCGCCGCCAATGTGACGGCCGCGGCGTACGAACAGGCCGACGCGGACAGGCTGGGCTTCTGGGCCGAGCAGGCACGTCGGCTGAGCTGGGCCGTCGAGCCCACCGAGACGCTCGACTGGAGCAACCCGCCCTTCGCGAAGTGGTTCGCGGACGGCAAGCTGAACGTGGCCTACAACTGCGTGGACCGCCACGTCGAGGCCGGCAACGGCGACCGGGTGGCCCTCCACTTCGAGGGCGAGCCCGGCGACAGCCGCTCGATCACCTACGCCGAGCTCAAGGACGAGGTCTCCCGGGCCGCCAACGCCCTGACCGAGCTGGGCGTGCGCACCGGCGACCGGGTCGCCGTCTACCTGCCGATGATCCCCGAGGCCGTCGTCGCGATGCTCGCGTGCGCCCGGGTCGGCGCCGCGCACTCCGTGGTCTTCGGCGGTTTCTCCGCCGACGCCGTCGCCTCCCGCATCCAGGACGCCGACGCGAAGCTCGTCATCACCGCCGACGGCGGCTACCGCCGCGGCAAGCCCACCGCGCTCAAGCCCGCGATCGACGAAGCCGTGGCCAAGTGCCCGCAGGTCGAGCACGTGCTCGTCGTCCGGCGCACCGGCCAGGACACCGCCTTCGCCGAGGGCCGCGACGTCTGGTGGCACGACGTCGTCGGCCGCCAGTCCGCCGAGCACACCCCCGAGGCCTTCGACGCGGAGCACCCGCTCTTCATCCTCTACACCTCGGGCACCACGGGGAAGCCGAAGGGCATCCTGCACACCTCGGGCGGCTACCTCACGCAGGCCGCGTACACCCACAACGCCGTCTTCGACCTCAAGCCGGAGACCGACGTCTACTGGTGCACCGCCGACATCGGCTGGGTGACCGGGCACTCCTACATCGTCTACGGGCCGCTCGCCAACGGCGCCACCCAGGTGATGTACGAGGGCACCCCGGACACCCCGCACCAGGGGCGCTTCTGGGAGGTCGTGCAGAAGTACGGCGTCACCATCCTCTACACCGCGCCGACGGCCATCCGGACGTTCATGAAGTGGGGCGACGACATCCCCGCGAAGTTCGACCTGTCGAGCCTGCGCGTGCTGGGTTCGGTCGGCGAGCCGATCAACCCCGAGGCCTGGATGTGGTACCGCAAGAACATCGGCGGTGACCGCTGCCCGATCGTCGACACGTGGTGGCAGACCGAGACCGGCGCCATGATGATCTCCCCGCTGCCCGGTGTCACCGCGACCAAGCCGGGCTCGGCCCAGCGCGCGCTGCCCGGCATCGGCGCCACCGTCGTGGACGACGAGGGCAACGAGGTCCCCAACGGCGGTGGCGGCTATCTGGTCCTCACCGAGCCGTGGCCCTCGATGCTGCGCACCATCTGGGGCGACGACCAGCGGTTCATCGACACCTACTGGTCACGCTTCCAGGGCAAGTACTTCGCCGGTGACGGCGCCAAGAAGGACGACGACGGCGACATCTGGCTGCTCGGCCGGGTCGACGACGTGATGCTGGTGTCCGGCCACAACATCTCGACCACCGAGGTCGAGTCGGCGCTCGTCTCGCACCCCGCGGTCGCCGAGGCGGCCGTGGTCGGCGCCGCGGACGAGACCACCGGCCAGGCCATCGTGGCGTTCGTCATCCTGCGCGGCAGCGCCGCCGAGACCGACACCCTGGTCGCGGAACTGCGCAACCACGTGGGCACCACGCTCGGCCCGATCGCCAAGCCGAAGCGGATCCTGCCGGTCCAGGAGCTGCCCAAGACCCGCTCGGGCAAGATCATGCGTCGACTGCTGCGCGACGTGGCGGAGAACCGGGCGGTCGGTGACGTCACCACCCTCGCCGATTCCTCGGTCATGGACCTGATCCAGACCCAGCTGCCCTCCGCGGGCAGCGAGGACTGACACCCACCGCACGACGAGGGGCGTCCGGCGCACAACGCGCCGGGCGCCCTTTTCGCGCATAAAGTGATGATCGCCGGATACGTCCCTTGCGCGCCCCCGCTTCCCTGTAAAGTCATGGGAACGTAAATATTTTGTCCACAGGGTGCGCCGGGAAGTCTGGTCGGCAACGTGCTTCGCCATGCCGTCCAACCGACCCGGAGGTGTCCTCACGTGGCCGCGCCCCGCCCCACCGACCAGCAGAACCGCACGTTCCTCGGCCGGCTCTCCCTGCCCGAGCGGCGGTACGTGGCCGACGCCCTGCGCGCCGAGACCGTCGGCGGCGTCCTGCTCCTCGTGGCCGCCATCGCCGCCCTGATGTGGGCCAACATCCCCGCCCTGTCCGACAGCTACGACAGCGTCCGCGGTTCCCACATCGGCCCCGCCTCCCTCGGCCTGGACCTCTCGCTCCAGCACTGGGCGGCCGACGGGCTGCTCGCGGTCTTCTTCTTCGTGGCGGGCATCGAGCTCAAGCGCGAGCTGGTCGCCGGCGACCTGCGCGACGCCAAGGCCGCCGCCCTGCCCGTCATCGCCGCCGTCTGCGGCATGGCGGTGCCCGCGCTGGTCTACGTACTGGTCAACATCACCGGCGACGGCTCGACGGACGGCTGGGCGGTCCCGACCGCCACCGACATCGCCTTCGCGCTCGCCGTCCTCGCGGTCATCGGCACCTCGCTGCCGTCCGCCCTGCGCGCGTTCCTGCTGACCCTGGCCGTCGTGGACGACCTGTTCGCCATCCTGATCATCGCGGTGTTCTTCACCAGCGAGATCAACTTCCTGGCGCTCGGCGGCGCCTTCGTCGGCCTCGCCCTCTTCTGGTTCCTGCTGCGCAAGAACGTCCGCGGCTGGTACGTCTACGTCCCGCTCGCCCTGGTCATCTGGGGCCTGATGTACAACAGCGGCGTGCACGCGACCATCGCGGGCGTCGCCATGGGCCTGATGCTCCGCTGCAGCGTCAAGGACGGCGAGCGGCAGTCGCCGGGCGAGCACATCGAGCACATCGTCCGGCCCCTCTCCGCCGCTCTGGCCGTCCCGCTCTTCGCCCTCTTCGCAGCGGGCGTCTCCCTCTCGGACGATTCGATCGGGCAGGTCTTCACCCGGCCCGAGACCCTGGGCGTGGTCCTCGGTCTGGTCGTCGGCAAGACCGTCGGCATCTTCGGCGGCACCTGGCTGGCCGCCCGCTTCACCAAGGCCGAGCTGAACGACGACCTCGCCTGGCCGGACGTCTTCGCGGTCGCCTCGCTCGCCGGCATCGGATTCACCGTCTCCCTGCTGATCGGCGAACTCGCCTTCGCCGGCGACCAGACCCTCACCGACGAGGTCAAGGCCGCCGTCCTGATCGGCTCGCTGATCGCCGCCGTCTTCGCGGGCGTGATGCTCAAGCTCCGCAACCGCACGTACAAGGCCCTCACCGACGCCGAGGAGCGCGACGAGGACCTCGACGGCATTCCGGACATCTACGAGGAGGACAAGCCGGAGTACCACCTGCGCATGGCGAAGATCTACGAGGACAAGGCCGCGGAACACCGCCGCAAGGCCGAGGCGGCCACCGCCGCGGCCACCGCGGCCGCCGCCGAAGGGACCGAAGCCGCCACCGCCGGCACCACCGGATCCCCCGCCGGGGGCGACCGTCCGGCATGATCTGACTGACGGAGGACAGCCGTCGCCGGCAGACGAATGAGGGAGAGAGCGATGAGCGCAGTGGACCAAGGGGCGCAAGGAGCCGAGCGCACACTCGGTCAGCTGGTCGCCTCGGCCACCGCCGAGATGTCCGCCCTGGTGCACGACGAGATCGCCCTCGCGAAGGCGGAACTGCGCCAGGACGTCAAGCGCGTGGGCATCGGTGGCACCGCCATCGGTATCGCGGGAGTGTTCGGAATCTTCTCGCTGCCGGTGCTGAGCTTCGCGGCGGCGTACGGGATCCACGCGCTCGGCCTCGGTCTCGCCTGGTCGTTCCTGATCGTCGGCGCGGCGTTCCTGCTGCTCGCGGGCCTGCTCGCGCTGCTCGCCGTGTCCAAGTTCAAGAAGGTCAAGCCGCCGGAGCGGTCCATCGCCTCCGTCAAGCAGACCGCGGCGCTCGTCGGGACCGTCAAGCCGCACCCGCGGCCGGTCAGTGACAAGGCGGTGGGTGTGGCACGCTCGTCCTCATGACAGCGCCCACACCGGAACCCAGCAGCACCCCGCCCCCGGCTGCCTCGCCGGTGCGGATCGACGGCCCCTGGACCCACCGGGACGTCGCCGCCAACGGCGCCCGGTTCCACGTCGCCGAGCTGGGCGAGGGGCCGCTGGTCCTGCTGCTGCACGGCTTCCCGCAGTTCTGGTGGACCTGGCGCCACCAGCTGGTGGCGCTCGCCGACGCGGGCTACCGCGCGGTCGCGATGGACCTGCGCGGGGTGGGCGGCAGCGACCGCACCCCGCGCGGTTACGATCCCGCCAACCTCGCGCTCGACGTCACCGGGGTCATCCGCTCGCTCGGCGAGCCCGACGCCGCGCTCGTCGGGCACGACCTGGGCGGGTACCTCGCCTGGACCGCCGCCGTCATGCGGCCCAAGCTGGTGCGCCGGCTCGTCGTCTCCTCCATGCCGCACCCGCGCCGCTGGCGCTCGGCGATGCTGTCCGACTTCGGGCAGACCCGTGCCAGTTCGCACATCTGGGGCTTCCAGCGGCCGTTCCTTCCCGAGCGGCAGCTCGTCGCCGACGGGGGCGCGCTGGTCGGCGACCTGATCCGCGAGTGGTCGGGTCCGCTGCCGCGGGAGGGCGCCGACGCGGCCGCGGAGGAAGCGGCCATCGACGCCTACCGGCGCGCGATGTGCATCCCGTCCACCGCGCACTGCTCCATCGAGCCCTACCGCTGGATGATGCGGTCCATGGCCCGGCCGGACGGACTGCAGTTCAACCGCCGGATGAAGCGGCCGGTGCGGGTGCCCACGCTGCATGTGCACGGCGCGCTCGATCCGGTGATGCGGACGCGCAGCGCGGCCGGATCCGGGGAGTACGTCGAAGCGCCCTACCGGTGGCGGCTGTTCGACGGGCTCGGGCACTTCCCGCACGAAGAGGCTCCCGACCTGTTCTCGACCGAGCTCGTGAACTGGCTCAAGGACCCTGAACCGGACCGCTGAGCCCGCCCCGGACATGCGCTGACGGGCCGTCGGAGGTCATCGGCGGCCCGCCGTGCGGCCCCTGACGGGCCGTTTGACCGGAACGCTTGTCCTACGAACGTTCACTTGCCCGCCGCATAGGCCAATTGGCCGCCTCCCACACGATTACGGACCTTGGGGCACGGGCAGAGGTCGGGGTATGGGCTGGACGCACGACTACGGTGACTCCGCACGCGAACGAGGCTCGGCCACTGCGCCGGGCAGCCACGAGAGGGTCGGCCGGCATGGCCACGGTCACGACCCCCGACTCGGGATTCCGCTGATCCTGCGCCGCCGGGCCCGCTGGGTCTCGGCGCGCCTGCGTCATCAGCGTACGTAGGCGCCGCGCCCCTCACGTGGCGGGCGCGGGCGCGTACGTCGGGCCCGGCGGGCCCGGGCTCCCGCGCCCGGCTCAGCGGGCGCAGGAGCCGTACGCGGGTCTCAGAGGGCGCAGCCCTGGCTGTCGACCCGGCGCTGGGCCACCTGGCCGTTCCTGATGTCGTCGCGGACCTCGTCCGCTGTCAGGGCGTACCCGGTGTTCGGGTCGTCGAGCGACTTCGCGAAGACGACCCCGTACACCTTGCCGTCGGGCGTCAGCAGCGGGCCACCGGAGTTGCCCTGGCGGACCGTCGCGTAGAGCGAGTAGACGTCACGGCGGACGGTACCGCGGTGGTAGATGTCCGGTCCGTTCGCGTTGATCCGACCGCGGACGCGCGCCGGGCGGACGTCGTACGCGCCGTTCTCCGGGAACCCGGCGACGATCGCGTCGAAACCGCTCGCCGCGTCCTTCTCGGCGAATTCGAGCGGCGGCGCCTTCAGCTTGGGCACGTCCAGGACGGCGATGTCGCGCGCCCAGTCGTAGAGCACGACCTTGCCGTCATACAGCTTGCCCTCGCCGCCGATCTGGACGGTCGGCTCGCCCACCCCGCCGACGACATGCGCGTTCGTCATGACCTTGCCGGGGGCGAAGACGAAGCCCGAGCCCTCCAGCACCTTGCTGCAACTGGGCGCCGTACCGACCACCTTGACGATGGACCGCTTGGCGCGCTCGACGACCGGGTTGCGGACCAGCTCCGGATCGGGCGGCTTCACCTCGGTGATCGGCTCGTTCGAGAACGGGCTGAAGACCTGCGGGAAGCCGTTCTGCGCGAGCACGGAGCTGAAGTCCGAGAACCAGGTGTTGGCCTGGTCCGGGAGGACCCGCGACACGCCGAGGAGCACCTTGGAGTTACGGACCTCCTTGCCCAGCGTGGGAAGGGAGGTCCCGGCCAGCGCGGAGCCGATCAGCCACGCCACCAGCAGCATGGCCATGACGTTCACCAGGGCGCCACCGGTCGCGTCGACCACGCGGGCCGGTGACCAGGTGATGTACCGGCGCAGCCGGTTGCCCAGGTGGGTGGTGAGGGCCTGGCCGATCGAGGCGCAGACGATGACGACGACCACCGCGACGACGGCCATGGTGGTGGACACCTTGGCCTTGTCGTCCATCACCTGGTCCCAGACGAGCGGGAGCAGGAACACGGCGATGAGGCCACCGCCGAGGAAGCCGGTCACCGACAGAATGCCGACGACGAAGCCTTGGCGGTAGCCCACGATCGCGAACCACACGGCGGCGACCAGCAGCAGGATGTCCAGCACGTTCACGTGGGCCACCGTCTCATGCGCGCCAGTCCAGGGGGACCCGGCGTGAGCGGTCCCACGGCTGCTCCCAGCCGGCGAAATGCAGGATCCGGTCGATCACTCCGGCGGTAAAACCCCAGACCAGGGCCGATTCGACCTGAAACGCGGGGCCTTGGTACCCGCCGGGATGGACGACGGTGACCCGGTGAGCGGGGTCCGTGAGATCCGCCACGGGAACCGTGAAGACCCGGGCGGTCTCCGCGAGGTCCACGGCCCCGACCGGGCTGGGCTCGCGCCACCAGCCGAGCACGGGCGTCACCACGAACTCGCTGACCGGGATGTAGAGCCGGGGCAGGACGCCGAAGAGCTGCACCCCGGCCGGATCCAGCCCGGTCTCCTCCTCGGCCTCGCGCAGCGCGGCCCGCAGCGGGCCGGTGGTCTGCGGGTCGCCGTCCTGCGGGTCGAGCGCGCCGCCCGGGAAGGACGGCTGGCCGGCGTGGGAGCGCAGGGTTCCCGCGCGCTCCATCAGCAGCAGCTCGGGGCCGCGGGGACCCTCGCCGAAGAGGACCAGGACGGCGGACTGGCGGCCCGCGCCGTCCTCGGGGGGCAGGAAGCGGCTGAGCTGGGCCGGGCGGACGGTCCGGGCGGCCTCGACGACGGGGTCGAGCCAGGCGGGCAGGCCGTGGGCGCTGACCTCGGCGCCCCCGGGGGCCCGGCCCGGGTCTCCCCCGCGGCCGGGCTGAGGTCCGGGACCGGTGCGGGCCCGGGTCTCGGTGGTCACGCTGTCGTCCTGCGTCCCGCGCGTCATAGGCACCCTTGCTCCCCTGTACTTCCCGGCATCCGGACAACGCGGTCCGTGGCCGGATTCGTTCCTCAGTACTTCGACATGGCCGTGGCCCGCATGCCCGCGGGCGCCACGCTGATGACCCCTGTGCTCACGGCCCCCGCGCTCACGACGGCGCGCCGAGGGCGGGCGCCGGGAGCCCCGGATAGTCGGCCGGCGGGCTCAGCCGCTGGCCCGGATACCCGCCCTTCTCGTACTTCAGCAGCAGCTTCGCCTTCTCCGGGTCGGTCTCGCCCTCCCCGTACGCCGGGCAGAGCGGCGCGATCGGGCAGGCGCCGCAGGCGGGCTTGCGGGAGTGGCAGATCCGGCGGCCGTGGAAGACGACCCGGTGCGAGAGCATCGTCCACTCGCTCTTGGGGAAGATCGCGCAGATCTCCGCCTCGACCTTCTCCGGGTCCTCCTGCTCGGTCAGCTTCCAGCGGCGCACCAGGCGGCCGAAGTGGGTGTCGACCGTGATCCCGGGGACCCCGAAGGCATTGCCGAGGACCACGTTGGCGGTCTTGCGGCCGACGCCGGGCAGGGTCACAAGGTCCTCGATCCGGCCCGGCACCTCGCCGCCGAAGGTGTCCCGCAGTGCGGCGGAGAGCCCCAGCAGCGACTTCGCCTTCGCCCGGAAGAACCCGGTCGGCCGGATGATCTGCTCCAGCTCCTCGGGCACGGCCTGCGCCATGTCCTCCGGGGTGGGGTAGGCGGCGAAGAGGGCCGGGGTGGTCTGGTTCACCCGCAGGTCGGTGGTCTGCGCGGACAGCACGGTGGCGACCAGCAGCTCGAAGGGGTTGCGGAAGTCCAGTTCCGGATGGGCGTAGGGATAGACCTCGGCCAGCTCACGGTTGATCCGGCGGGCTCGCCGGACCATGCCGAGGTGGGATTCCGCTTTCGCCGCCTTCACCGGTCGGGCCGGCTGCGCGGCCTTCGCCTCCACGGTCTTCGCCGCCTTCCCCGCCTCCGGCGCCTTCACGGTCGACCCAGGGGGTTTTTTGGCCGAATCTTTGCCTTTTGTGCGCCGCGGCTCCTCCGGAGCTGACCCGGAAGGGGCCTGTTCGCCCACAGCAGAATTACGGGTCGCGGTCACACCCGCGGACCCCTTGGCCTGTGCTCTCACCGGCTTATTGGACACCCGGCCAGCCTAAGGCCGGGCGCTGACACCCGCCCGGACCTCTGGTAACACCACTCCGATTGGCCTCTCGCCGCACAGCACGCCCGTATGTCCGGCATCCTTGTGACTTGAGTGACTGATCGCACTGTTTGAGGCGTCCGGCAAAATGGGGCCGAAGGTCCCTGACGCCGGTCGACATAGGAGAGAGACTCGTGGACGACGTTCTGCGGCGCGCCCCGCTCTTCGCGGCGCTCGATGACGAGCAGGCCGCGGAGCTCCGCGCATCCATGGGCGAGGTGACCCTCGCCCGCGGTGACGCCCTGTTCCACGAGGGCGACCCCGGCGACCGCCTGTATGTGGTGACCGAGGGCAAGGTGAAGCTCCACCGCACCTCGCCCGACGGCCGCGAGAACATGCTGGCCGTGCTCGGCCCCGGCGAGCTGATCGGCGAGCTGTCCCTCTTCGACCCGGGCCCGCGCACCGCCACGGCGACCGCGCTGACCGAGGTCAAGCTGCTCGGCCTCGGCCACGGCGACCTCCAGCCCTGGCTGAACGCCCGGCCCGAGGTCGCGACCGCGCTGCTGCGCGCCGTCGCCCGCCGCCTGCGCAAGACCAACGACCAGATGTCCGACCTGGTCTTCTCCGACGTACCGGGCCGCGTGGCCCGGGCGCTCCTGGACCTGTCGCGCCGCTTCGGCGTGCAGTCCGAAGAGGGCATCCACGTCGTGCACGACCTGACCCAGGAAGAGCTGGCACAGCTCGTCGGCGCCTCCCGCGAGACGGTGAACAAGGCGCTGGCCGACTTCGCCGGGCGCGGCTGGCTGCGCCTGGAGGCGCGTGCCGTGATCCTGCTGGACGTGGAGCGGCTGGCGAAGCGCTCGCGCTGAGCCGTCCGTCGTCCGACGACGCCCGTGAGGGGGTCCTGCCCGTGAGGGCGGGGCCCCCTTTCGCGTTCCCGCCCTCCGCCGCGCCGCCGGGCGGGGGTGTCACAGTGATCCACATGGGACAGGGACACAGAGGGCTGGATTCCGAGGGGTTCATCGAGCGCGAGGGCTCCCTGGGGCGGGTGCCGGCGCCCTTCCGGGACGTGGTCGCCGCCGCGCGGGAGCGGATCGCCGAGGCGTACGGGCGGCGGCTGCACAGCGCGTACCTGTACGGGTCCGTGCCGCGCGGCACCGCCCGGCCCGGCCGCTCCGACCTCGACGTGCTGCTCGCCCTGCACCGCGAGCCCACCGGTGAGGACCGGGACACCGCCGAGGTGCTCGGGCGCGGGCTGGACCAGGACTTCGCGGCGATCGACGGCGCGGGGATCCTGCTGTACGGCAAGGAGACCCTGCTCGGCGAGGCGGAGCGGCACGACCTGGGGTGGTTCCTCGCCTGCCTGTGCACCCCGCTGCTCGGCGCGGACCTGGCCGAGCACCTGCCGCGGTACCGTCCGGACGCCCTGCTCGCCCGGGAGACCAACGGCGACCTGGACGACGTACTCGCCACCACGCGCGAGCGGGCCGCGGCGGCGCGTACGGACGAGGAGCTGCGGAAGGTGAACCGTTTCCTCGCCCGGCGGCTCGTGCGCACCGGATTCACCCTGGTCATGCCCCGGTGGGGCGGCTGGACCAGCGATCTGGCCGAGTCCGCTGAGGTCTTCGGCGGGTACTACCCCGGCCGCGCGGCGCAGATGCAGGCCGCGGCGGCCGAGGGGCTGGACGCGGGCGCCGACCGGGGCGTGCTGCGCGCGCACCTCGACGACCTCGGGCCGTGGCTCGCGGCCGAGTACACCGCCCGGCACGGGCACCGGACCCCGCGCCGAGCGGCTCAGCCGTAGGTCTCCGGGCCGCCCGGGATCAGGCCGTGCTCGCGCAGGTACTCCAGCTGGGCGCGTACGGACCACTCCGCGGCCGGCCACAGGGACGGGTCCACATCGGCGTAGACGTGGGCGACGACGTCCTCGGGGGCGCTGAAACCGTTCTCCACGGCCGTCTCGACCTGGGCGAGCCGGTGCGCGCGGTGGGCCAGATAGAACTCCACCGCGCCCTGCGCGTCCTCCAGGACCGGCCCGTGGCCCGGCAGGACCGTCCGCACCCCGTCGTCGACGGTCAGGGAGCGCAGCCGGCGCAGCGAGTCGAGGTAGTCGCCCAGGCGCCCGTCGGGGTGGGCGACGACCGTGGTGCCGCGGCCGAGGACGGTGTCCCCGGTCAGGACGGCGCGGTCGGCCGGGAGGTGGAAGCAGAGCGAGTCGCCGGTGTGGCCCGGGGTGGGTACGACGCGCATCTCCAGGCCGCCGACCCGGATGACGTCGCCGCCCGCCAGGCCCTCGTCACCGAGGCGGAGCGCGGGGTCGAGGGCGCGCACCTTGGTGCGGGTCAGCTCGGCGAAGCGGCCCGCGCCCTCGGCATGGTCGAAGTGGCCGTGGGTGAGGAGGGTCAGCGCGATCCGCTTGCCCGCCCGCTCGGCCGTGTCGATCACGTTCCGGAGGTGGCCCTCGTCCAGCGGGCCGGGGTCGATGACCACGGCGAGGTCGGAGTCCGGTTCGGAGACCAGCCAGGTGTTGGTGCCGTCCAGGGTCATCGCGGAGGCGTTGGGGGCCAGTACGTTGACCGCGCGGGCGGTGGCGGGACCGGAGACGACGGTTCCGCGCGGCTGGCCGGGCAGGGCGGCGGCATCGGTCACGGCGTGCCTCCCGGGCGGACCCGCTTGGTGAACTCGTCGTGGCCCGGCCAGCTGAGCACCAGCTGGCCGTCCTCCAGCACGGCCTGGGCCAGCACCGGGGCCAGGTCCTGCCCGGCGGCCGCGGCGAGCGCCTCGGCGGCGCTCCCGTAGGGCTCCAGCGAGCGCAGGGTGGAGATGGTCGGCGGCATCATCAGCAGCTCGCCCTTGTCGTAGCCCGCGGCGGCCTCGGCCGGGCGGATCCACACGGTCCGGTCGGCCTCGGTGGAGGCGTTGCGGGTGCGCTGACCCGCGGGGAGCGCGGCCACGAAGAACCAGGTGTCGTAGCGGCGCGGCTCGAACTCGGGAGTGATCCAGCGGGCCCAGGCGCCCAGCAGGTCGGACCGCAGCAGGAGGCCCCGGCGGTCCAGGAACTCGGCGAAGGACAGCTCCCGGGCGACCAGCGCCTGCCGGTCCGCCTCCCAGTCGTCCCCGGTCGTGTCGCCGACGACGGTGCCGGGGCTCTCCCCGGCGAGCAGCACCCCGGCTTCCTCGAAGGTCTCGCGGACCGCGCCGCAGACGATGGCCTGGGCGGTGGCGGCGTCCGTGCCCATCCGGGCGGCCCAGTCGGCGAGGGCCGGGCCCGCCCAGCCGATGCGGTGGTCCTCGTCCCGCGGGTCGACCCCGCCGCCGGGATAGGCGTACGCGCCTCCGGCGAAGGCCATCGAGGTGCGGCGGCGGAGCATGTGCACGGCGGGGCCGGCGCCGCTGCCCTCGTCGTCGCGCAGGAGCATGACGGTGGCCGCGCGCTTGGGCGCCACGGGGGTCAGCGACCCGTCGGCGAGGGCGCGGATGCGGTCGGGCCACTCGGGCGGGTACCACTGCCCACCGGGGGCGACGGGCTCGCTGGGCGACTGGCCGTGCGGATCATTCGGCATGGCCGGATGCTACGGGTATCCGGCGGGATGTTCGAGAGCCCCCGCCCCTCCCCGGAGGAAGCGGCGGGGGCCCGGCCGGAAGGGACGACCCGGGCCGTCGAGCTAGACGGCGTCCGGGGTCAGTTCCACCAGGATCTCGACCTCGACGGGCGCGTCCAGCGGCAGCACCGCGACGCCGACGGCGCTGCGCGCGTGCACGCCGCGCTCGCCGAGCACCTCGCCCAGCAGCTCGCTCGCACCGTTCAGCACGCCCGGCTGCCCGGTGAAGTCGGGCGCGGAGGCGACGAAGCCGACGACCTTCACGACGCGCGCGATCCGGTCGAGGTCACCCACGACGGACTTCACGGCCGCCAGGGCGTTCAGCGCGCACACGGCGGCCAGCTCCTTGGCCTGCTCGGCGGAGACTTCCGCGCCGACCTTGCCGGTGACCGGCATGCTGCCCTTCACCATCGGGAGCTGGCCCGCGGTGTAGACGTACGCGCCCGAGCGCACGGCCGGCTGGTACGCGGCCAGCGGCGGGACGACGTCGGGCAGGGTCAGGCCGAGCTCGGCCAGCTTCGCTTCAACGGCTCCGGCGGTCATGCCTTCTCCCGCTTGAGGTAGGCGACGAGCTGCTCGGGGTTGTTCGGCCCGGGCACGACCTGGACGAGCTCCCAGCCGTCCTCGCCCCAGGTGTCCAGGATCTGCTTGGTGGCGTGGACCAGCAGCGGGACGGTCGCATATTCGAACTTCTTGGTCATGGAGCCGAGCGTAGTGCCTGTCCCGGGGCGTGATGCGCGACCCGTCCTGGCCCCGCCGCCCACGCCACCACCGTCGAGGAATTAGGCTCGGTGGCTGTGAGCAGGCTCCAGGTGGTCAGCGGCAAGGGCGGCACCGGAAAGACCACGGTCGCCGCGGCATTCGCGCTCGCCCTCGCACGTGAGGGCGGACGCACGCTTCTGGTGGAGGTGGAGGGCAGGCAGGGGATCGCGCAGCTCTTCGGCGCGGAGGCGCTCCCGTACGAGGAGCGCAAGATCGCCGTGGCGCCGGGCGGCGGGGAGGTGTTCGGGCTCGCGATCGACGCGGAGCGGGCCCTGTTGGACTACCTCCAGATGTTCTACAAGCTCGGCTCGGCCGGGCGCGCCCTGAAGAAGCTGGGCGCCATCGACTTCGCGACGACGATCGCGCCGGGGCTGCGGGACGTGCTGCTGACCGGCAAGGCGTGCGAGGCGGTGCGGCGCAAGGACAAGGCGGGCCGGTTCGTCTACGACCACGTGGTGATGGACGCGCCGCCGACGGGGCGGATCACCCGCTTCCTGAACGTCAACGACGAGGTCGCGGGGCTGGCCCGGTTCGGGCCGATCCACAACCAGGCGCAGGCCGTCATGAAGGTGCTGAAGTCCCCGGAGACGGCGGTGCACCTGGTGACGCTGCTGGAGGAGATGCCGGTCCAGGAGACCGCGGACGGGATCGCGGAGCTGCGCGAGGCCGGGCTGCCGGTCGGTCGCGTCATCGTCAACATGATGCGTCCGCATCACCTGGACGAGGGAACTCTGCGGGCGGCCGCCGGGGAGCGCCGCGCCGAGCTGGCGCGGTCGCTGTCCCGGGCGGGCCTCGGCGGCGCCCGGCGCGGGGGCCTGGCGGAGCGGCTGCTGGACCCGCTGCTGGAACAGGCCGAGGAACACGCGGGCCGGGTGGAGCTGGAGCGGGAGCAGCGGGCGGTCCTGGAGGGGCTCGACGTACCGGCGTACGAACTCCCCCTGCTCGGCGCGGGGATGGATCTGGCCGGGCTGTACGAGCTGGCGACGGAACTCCGCAAGCAGGTGGGGTCCGAATGAGCGAGAACCTGGGGAGCGTGGGGACCATGGGCCTGGACACTCCGCCGCGGCTGGGGGTCGACGCGCTGCTCGACGACCCCGGTACGCGGATCATCGTGTGCTGCGGGTCGGGCGGCGTCGGCAAGACCACCACGGCCGCGGCCCTGGGCGTGCGGGCGGCGGAACGCGGGCGCACGGTGGTCGTCCTGACCATCGACCCGGCGCGCCGGCTGGCCCAGTCGCTGGGCATCGACTCCCTCGACAACACCCCGCGGCGGGTGGCGGGGGTGGGCGGAGCCGGGGACGCGCAGGGGAGCGGGGGCGAACTGCACGCCATGATGCTGGACATGAAGCGGACCTTCGACGAGATCGTCGAGGGGCACGCGGACGGCGAGCGGGCCAAGGCCATCCTCGAGAACCCCTTCTACCAGTCCCTGTCGGCCGGGTTCGCGGGCACGCAGGAGTACATGGCGATGGAGAAGCTCGGGCAGCTGCGCGCCCGGGACGACTGGGACCTGATCATCGTCGACACCCCGCCGAGCCGGTCGGCGCTGGACTTCCTGGACGCGCCGAAGCGGCTGGGGTCCTTCCTGGACGGCAAGTTCATCCGGGTGCTGATGGCTCCGGCGAAGGTCGGCGGCCGGGCTGGGATGAAGTTCCTCAATGTCGGCATGTCGATGATGACCGGCACGCTGAGCAAGCTGATGGGTGCCTCGCTGCTGAAGGACGTACAGACCTTCGTGGCCGCGATGGACACGATGTTCGGCGGCTTCCGCACCCGCGCGGACGCGACGTACCGGCTGCTGCAGGCTCCCGGTACGGCCTTCCTCGTGGTCGCGGCGCCGGAGGCGGACGCGGTGCGCGAGGCGGCGTACTTCGTGCAGCGGCTGGCGGCGGAACGGATGCCGCTGGCGGGGCTCGTACTGAACCGGGTGCACGGCAGCGGGGCCGACCAGCTGTCGGCGGAGCGGGCGTTGGCCGCCGCAGAGAATCTTGAAGAGGGTGGCATTGTCGATCAGGAGTCCGGGAAAGCTGGACATCGTGGCTCCGCCGCGGACGGCTCCCCCGCCCCTGCCGGCCCTGCCCCACGGAACGGTACGACGGACGACTTCACGGCCGAGGACCTGACGGCCGACGGCACCACGGCCGAAGCCGCGACGGCCGAGGACCCGACGCCCGAGGGCCCGAGGCCCGGAGATGTCACCGGTGACGTCACCGCCGAGGACCTCGCTGAGGACTTCACGGCGGACTTCACGACGGATTTCACGGCGGACTTCACGGCGGACGAGATCACCGCCGGTCTGCTGCGCCTGCACGCCGAGCGCATGCAGGTGATCGCGCGCGAGCGGCGCACACGCGATCGCTTCACCTCACTGCACCCCGAGGTGGCGGTGGCCGAAGTGGCCGCCCTGCCCGGCGATGTACACGACCTCGCCGGGCTGCGGGCCATCGGAGAGCGGCTCGCGGCCGGGGTGCCGGCCGGAGCGTAGACGGGCTGCGCGGGGGTCTACCCGGCTGCCGCGTACGTCTCGAACCGAAGCTCGACCTCCGCATCGATATCGATCGCGTCGACATCCACGGTGAGGATGCCCGTACTGCGCTCGTACTCCGTACGGGCGGTTTCGAGCAGCCGTCGCCACGAGGTGACGGTGGGGCGCCTGCGCAGCAATGCGCGACGCTCCCGCTCGGTCATTCCGCCCCACACGCCGAACTCGACGCGATTGTCGAGCGCATCGGCCAGGCATTCGGTCCGCACCGGACATCCGGTGCACACCGCCTTGGCCCTGTTCTGTGCCGCTCCTTGAACGAACAGTTCATCCGGATCGGTAGTGCGGCAGGCTGCCTGCGCACTCCAGTCGGTAACCCAGCCCATCCCGGCGCCGTCCTCTCCCGAATCGAGGCTCCCCCACGGCGGTAGCGGCATATTCACCGCTGCCAGTTGAGGACGTTACGGAAGGCGGGCACAGTGCAACACCCCCGTCGGGCCCAATCTTGAATGGTCCGAACGGACTATGGGTAAGCGGCAGATCACCCGACGGAGTGATCGGACGACATGCCGGACCATTCCGGCAATTCGGGTGAATCATCGGTGGGCCACGGGTGGCAGGCGCGAGATTCGGACAAAGGTTCACCCCATTCGGGAAGGGTGAAAATCAGGCCGCGGGGTTGATGTCGCGCCACACTGCTGTGACAGTTGTTGCCACCTTAGGCCAAGGCATTCGCGTGTGTCCGGTGAATGAGAACGTAGGCTGCCCTCCATGGGAAAGAAGCGCTCAAGCGGAGGGCTCTCGGGGAGCCAACAGGCCGCCAGGTTCCTCGGGGTGTCCGTTCTCTCCGGAGTCGTGCTCGCCGGCATCGCGATCCCCGGCGCGGGAGCGCTGGGCCTCGCCGCCAAGGGCACGGTCGAGGGATTCGACGAGATCCCGGCCAATCTGAAGACACCGCCGCTGAGTCAGCGCACCACGATCCTGGACTCCGAAGGTGGCTTGATCGCCACTGTCTATTCGCGTGACCGCCAGGTCGTCCCGCTCACCGCGATCTCGCCGTACATGCAGAAGGCGATCGTCGCGATCGAGGACTCGCGTTTCTACGAACACGGCGCGGTGGACCTCAAGGGCATCCTGCGCGCCGTGAACCGCAACGCGCAGGAGGGCGGCGCCGCACAGGGCGCCTCCACGCTCACGCAGCAGTACGTGAAGAACGTCTTCGTCGAAGAGGCCGGCGACGACGAGAGCAAGGTGCGCGAGGCCCAGGAGAAGAGCCTCGGCCGCAAGATCCGCGAGCTGAAGTACTCGATCCAGGTCGAGGAGGAGCTCGGGAAGAAGAAGATTCTCGAGAACTACCTCAACATCACGTACTTCGGCCAGCAGGCGTACGGAATCGAGTCGGCGGCGCAGCGCTACTTCAGCAAGCCCGCCAAGGACCTCACCCTGGACGAGGCCGCGCTGCTCGCGGGCATCGTCCAGTCTCCGAGCCGCTTCGACCCGGTCAACGACTCGGCCGAGTCGATGAAGCGCCGCAACGTCGTCCTCCAGCGGATGGCCGACATGAAGGACGTCTCGCAGGCCGAGGCGGACGCGGCGAAGCTCAAGCCCGTCACGCTGAAGGTGACCCGCCCCAAGAACGGCTGCATCACCGCCGTCAAGGGCGCGGGCTTCTTCTGTGACTACGTGCGCAACACCTTCCTGTCCGACACGGTCTTCGGCAAGACGCGCGAGGAGCGGGCGAAGGTCTGGAACCGCGGCGGCCTGACCGTCCGGACCACTCTGGACCCGCAGTCGCAGGAGTCGGCCAACGCCTCGATCAAGGAGCACGTCTACGCCGACGACTCCATCGCGACGGCCGTGACCATGGTCCAGCCGGGCACCGGCCGGGTGCTGGCGATGGGGCAGTCGAAGCCGTACGGCTTCGGGAAGAACGAGACGCAGATCAACTACTCCGTGGACAAGCGGATGGGCGGCTCCAACTTCGGCTTCCAGACGGGCTCGACCTTCAAGCCGTTCATCGCGGCCGCCGCGCTGGAGCGCGGGACGGCACCGACGAAGGTGTACCCGGCGCCGTACGAGATCGACTACCCGAGCCCGATCCAGCGCTGCGACGGCACGCAGTACGTCAACGAGCGCGACCCGAAGACCAAGAAGTACGAGAAGGCGCAGAACGAGACCGAGGAGGAGTACGGCCCGTACGCGCTGAAGACGGCGATGGAGAAGTCCATCAACACGTACTTCGTCCAGATGATCGGCGATGTCGGGCTCTGCCCGGTGACCGAGATGACGCAGAAGCTGAACGTCGTCCCGGCCAGCGGCGAGAAGCTCCCGGAGTCCCCGTCCATCGCGCTCGGCTCCGCCGAGATGTCCCCGCTGACGATGGCCAACGCGTACGCCACCTTCGCCAACCGCGGTGTCTACTGCACCCCGATCGCGATCGAGGCGATCACCGACTCGCACAACAAGGCGCTCCAGGTGCCGAAGTCCAAGTGCGACCAGGCCATGTCGGAGCAGACCGCCGACACCATCAACACCCTGCTGCGCGGAGTGGTCGACTCAGGTACCGGTGAGAAGGCCGGACTGACCGACCGCGACAGCGCGGGCAAGACGGGTACCACCGACAGCCGCTACAACGCCTGGTTCGTCGGCTACACCCCGAACATGTCCGGCGCGGTGTGGGTCGGCTCGGGCGGTGCGAAGAAGATCTCGATGGAGGACATCACCATCGGCGGTCAGTACTACCCGAAGGTCTTCGGTGGCGGCCTGCCCGGTCCGATCTGGAAGGACGCGGTCTCGGGCGCGCTGTCCGGGCGCGAGTCCCCGACCTTCACCACGGTCAACATCCCGGAGCCCTCGAACCCCTCCGGCGGCAGCCGCGGCACCGGGAACGCGCCGAACCCGAACAAGCCGGGGAAGAACAAGCCCGGCAAGCCTGGCGGCGACGGCAAGCCGGGTGACGGCCAGCCGGGCGGCCAGACGATCGCGGGCGCGACCACGGGCGACCCCGGGACCGGCGGCGCCCTGCCCCCGAACCCCGGCATCACCCTGGGGCCGGGCGGCCTCCTGGGCGAGCCGACGGGCCGCCGGCCGTAGGGCGCGGGTAGGTACGGATGAGGGGAGGGCCCCGGTCGCAACGGCGACCGGGGCCCTCCCCTCATGCCCCTGTGAGACCGGAGCCCGGAGCTAGGAGCTAGGAGCTAGGAGAGGAGCTTCTTGACGGTGGCGGCGACGCGCCCGCCCTCCGCCAGCCCGGCCACCTTCGGGTTCACGATCTTCATGACGGCGCCCATCGCCCGCGGCCCCTCGGCACCCGCCGCCTTGGCCTCCTCGACGGCCGCGGTGACGATCGCGGTCAGCTCGTCGTCGGAGAGCTGCTTGGGCAGGTACGCGTCGAGCAGCTCGCCCTCGGCCACCTCGCGCGCGGCCTGCTCGGTCCGGCCACCCTGCGCGAAGGCCTCGGCGGCCTCGCGGCGCTTCTTGGCCTCCTTGGCGATCACCTTGAGGACTTCGTCGTCGGAGAGCTCGCGCGCTTCCTTGCCCGCGACCTCCTCCTTGGTGATGGCGGTGAGGGTCAGTCGCAGCGTGGACGAACGGAGTTCGTCGCGCGCCTTGATGGCATCGGTGAGGTCTTCCCTGAGCTGGGCCTTGAGCGTGGTCATGGGTCGAGTCTGCCAGGTGCGGGGGCGGTGGCGCCCGCTTGTTTTCCCGGTCTGCGACGATGGGGCCATGCGCGCGCGTTACAAGATCCCCCTGAAGGTCACTGCCGGAATCGCTGCCACCGGGGCCGCCGGCGTGGCGTACGCCGCCGGTTTCGAGGCACGGTCCTTCCGGTTGCGCCGGGTGACCGTTCCGGTCCTTCCCCCTGGGATGCGGCCCCTGCGGGTCCTGCAGGTGTCGGACATCCACATGGTCCGCGGGCAGCGCAAGAAGCGCGCCTGGCTCCAGTCCCTGGCCGGGCTGCGGCCCGACTTCGTGGTCAACACCGGCGACAACCTCTCGGACACCGAGGGCGTGCCGGACGTGCTCGACGCGCTCGGCCCGCTGATGGAGTTCCCCGGCGCGTACGTCTTCGGCTCGAACGACTACTACGGACCGCGCCTGCGCAATCCGGGGCGCTACCTGATCGAGAAGGTCCAGGGCCGGCACGGTCTGAACGGCAACAAGCCGGTCGTCGGCGCCGTGCACAACCCGTGGCAGGACCTGCGGGACGCCTTCGACACGGCGGGCTGGCTGAACCTCACCAACACGCGGGCGCGGATGAAGCTGGACGGGCTCGAGCTGGCCTTCACCGGCCTGGACGACCCGCACATCAAGCGCGACCGCTACGAGAGCGTGGCCGGCGGGCCGGAGGCCGACGCCGACTTCTCGCTCGCCGTCGTGCACGCTCCGTACCTGCGCGCGCTGGAAGCCTTCACGGCGGACGGCTACCCGCTGATCCTCGCGGGGCACACGCACGGCGGGCAGCTGTGCGTCCCCTTCTACGGGGCCCTGGTCACCAACTGCGACCTGGACGCCAAGCGGGTGAAGGGCCTCTCCACGCACGAGGCCGCCGGACACCGCTCGTACCTGCACGTCTCGGCCGGCTGCGGCACGAACCGTTTCACCCCGGTCCGCTTCGCCTGCCCCCCGGAAGCGACCCTGCTCACCCTGACGGCCGCACCCTGAGAACCCCCGCGAAAACCGGATTTCGTCTCCGGCCAAGGGTCCGCTAAAGTAATCGATGTCGCCAGGGCAGCAACACCGCCAAGGCGGCGATCGGGGTGTAGCGCAGCTTGGCAGCGCGCTTCGTTCGGGACGAAGAGGTCGTGGGTTCAAATCCCGCCACCCCGACTTCGTAAGACCAGGTAGGGCCTGATCCGCATTGCGGGTCGGGTCCTCTTGTGTTTTCCGGGGTTCTCCGGGGTGGGTGGTGAGGTGGTGTCAGGGTGCCGGGTGGGGCTTCGGGGGTGATCATGGGGGCGGGGAGCCGTTCGTGTGGGGGTCGCATGCTGGGAGAGACCAGTGACGGACCATGCCGGAGGAATCACTGACGTGCTGGTGGCCGGGGCCGGGCCGGTCGGGCTGACGGTCGCGGGTGAGCTGCGGCGCCGCGGTGTCGGCTGCCGGCTCGTCGACCGGCTTCCGGCCCGGTTGCCGTACGCGAAGGCGGTGGGCATCCAGCCGCGGACCCTGGAGGTCTGGGACCGGATGGGCCTGGTGCACGACGCCCTCGACCGGGCGGTGCCGCTGCGGGGGCAGCTGACGTACGTCAACGGGGTCGAGCAGCCCCGGCTCGAGCTGGCGCTGCCGCCCGAGGTGCCGTACGGCTTCGCCGCGCTGCCGCAGTACGAGACCGAGGACGTGCTCGAGAGGTTCCTGAACCGGTTCGGGACCGGGATCGAGCGGTCCACCGAGCTCGTGTCGTTCACGCAGGACGCCGACGGGGTGACCTGCCTGCTGCGCTCCCCCGCCGGGGAAGAAGAGGTCCGCGCCCGGTACCTGGTGGGCTGCGACGGTGCGCACAGCGTCGTGCGCAAGGGGCTCGGGCTGAGCTTCGAGGGGGGTGCGTTCCCCGAGGAGTACATGCTCGCCGACGTGGAGGTCGGCTGGGACCTGCCGTCCGGGTACGGCGTGCGGGCCATGCACCACGACGAGCGGGGCGCGGTCGACGACGTGCTGGTGTGCATACCGCTGCCCGGGGCGGGGCGGTACCGGATGTCCATGATGGTGCCGCCGGAGCTGTCCGCCGCGGCGGGGCGGAGCGGTGACGGGATCGCGCACGGCCTGGACGCGGACGGCGGGCGGGCACCGGGCCTGCGGCACGTCCAGGAGGTGCTGGAGCGGTTGTCGCCGCGGCCCACGACCGCGTCCGCGCTGCGCTGGGCCTCCGTGTTCCGGATCAGCCACCGGCTGGTGGACCGCTACGGGAGCGGGCGGGTCTTCGTCGCCGGGGACGCCGCGCACATCCATCCGCCGACCGGCGCGCAGGGCATGAACACCGGCATCCAGGACGCGTGGAACCTGGGCTGGAAGCTGGCGCTGGCCGTCGAGGGCGCCGCGGATCCGGGGCTGCTCGCCAGTTACGACGCCGAGCGGCGGCCGGTCGGTGAGGAGGTCGTCGGGCGGACGGTCCGGCACGCGGCCCAGGGGGTGCAGGCGGACCGGTCCGATCCGCGGACGCTGATGCTGCGCGAGGCGCAGCTGCTCGTCGGCTACCGGGGGAGCCCGTTGGTGGAGCCGGGGGTGGAGGGTGGGCCGGAGCCCTGGCCCGGTGACCGGGCTCCCGACTGTGGGGGGCTGACCAGGGAGATCACGGCGTATCCGCGGCGGTTGTTCGACCTGCTGCGGGGGTGTGAGCACCTGCTGGTGCTGTACGGGCCCGACGGGCGGGTGCCGGAGGGGTGTGCCGAACTCGCTGACGCGGTAGGGGGCGTGGGGGCGGGGCGGGTCGCGGTGTGTGCGGTGGTGGCGGATGGCGGGGAGGTCGCGGGAGGTGCGGAGGGGGCGGCGGTGCCTGTGTATCGCGATGCGCGGGGGGAGTTCGGGCGGTTGTACGGCGTACGGGAGACGACCGCGTTCCTGATCCGGCCCGATGGGTATCTCGCGGCGCGGATCGCTCCGCCGGGGGTGGGGGAGTTGCGGGCCTGTCTGGCGCGGGTCTTCGCCGGCTGAGTGGGCCGGGGGTGTGGGGTGCGGGGCGCGGGTGCGGGGCCGGTGCCTGCCCTCCGGGGGCGCCTCAAACGCCGGCGAGGCTGAGATTGGCGGGGCCACGTGCGTCGGCGAGGGGCTGGGATTGGCGGGGCACGTGCGTCGGCGAGGGGCTGGGATTGGCGGGGCACGTGCGCCGGCGAGGGGCTGGGATTGGCGGGGCACGTGCGCCGGCGAGGGGCTGGGATTGGCGGGGCCACGTGCGCCGGCGAGGGGCTGGGATTGGCGGGGCACGTGCGCCGGCGGGGTGGGATTGGCGGGGCCTCAAACGCCGGCGGAGCTGAGGTTCGCGGGGCTGGGAGGGGGTTATGTGGTGCCCGTTAGCAGGAGGGAGAGCCATAGGGCGGTGGTCGAGAGGAGGAGGGCGGGTGGGGTGGTCAGGAGGCCCAGGTGGGTGAACTCGACCAGGCGGACCTCGTGGTCGTGGTGGTGGGCGATGCGGCGCCACAAGAGGGTGGCCAGGGAGCCCGCGTAGGTGAGGTTCGGGCCGATGTTCACGCCCAGCAGTACGGCGAGTACGGCGCCCGGGCCCGCGGGGGCGACCAGGGGGACCAGGGCCAGGACCGCGGGCAGGTTGTTGATCAGGTTGGCGAGTACGGCGGCCAGCGCGGCCAGGCCGAGCAGCGCGGGCAGGCCGGTGCCGGCGGGGACGGCGTGCGCGAGGGCCGCGCCGAGGCCGTTGTCGACGAGGGCCCGTACGACGATGCCCAGGGCCAGGACGAAGGCGAGGAACGGCAGCGCGGCCGAGCGCAGGATCGCGGCCGGGGTGGTCCGGCGCCGGGCCAGCGCCCGGACGGCCAGCACCAGCGCGCCCGCCGCCGCGGCCCAGGCGGGGTCGGCCCCGACGGCCGAGGCGACCGCGAACCCGGCCAGCGTCCCCGCGACGGTCAGCAGCGCGAACAGCGGCAGCTCGGGCGGCTCCAGGGCATCCCGCCCGGCCGGTTCGGCATCGAGGTCGGCGGCGAAGAACCGGCGGAAGACCACGTACTCCACCGCGATCGCGACCAGCCACGGCAGGGTCATCAGGACCGCGAACCGGGTGAAGCTGAGGCCGCTCGCGGCGAAGGCCAGCAGGTTGGTGAGGTTGGAGACGGGCAGCAGCAGCGAGGCGGTGTTCGACAGGTGCGCGCACGCGTAGAGGTGGGGCGCGGGCCGGGCGCCCATGCGGGCGGCGGTGGCGAAGACGACCGGGGTGAGCAGGACGACCGTCGCGTCCAGGCTGAGGGCGGCCGTGATCAGCGAGGCGAGCGCGAAGACCGCGCCGAGCAGGCGGCGGGGGCGGCCCGCGGACCAGCGGGCCATCCAGGTGCCGCAGGCGTGGAAGAGCCCCTCGTCGGCGCAGAGCTTCGCCAGGACGAGGACGGCGGCGAGGAAGCCGATGACCGGGCCCAGGCGCTCGGCCTCGGCCCGGACCGCGTCCAGGCCGATCGCCCCGCAGCCGATGACCACGACGGCGGCCGGGACGGCGAAGAACGCCTCGGGGCGGCCGAAGGGGCGGGCCACCGCGCACACCAGCACCACCAGCAGGGCGGCCAGCGATACCGCGAAGGGGAAGGCATCGAAGGACATGACCCCGATCATCTCAGCAGGTCGTGGCCGCGGAGCGACGGGTCACCGGCCTCCGCCCCCATCGCCGGGTGCGGGCCGTTGGCCCCCGCTGGGCCGAGACCGGCCGCCCGCACCCCGGGTGCGGGTCCCTTGCCCTCCGGGGGCGCCTCAAACGCCGGAGGGGCTGGACATCGGCCCTCAGCCCGTCGCGTCCAGCAGCGCCGTCAGTTCGTCCCGGGCCAGTTCCATGAACGGCCCGGTCGCCGAGGCCGCCACCCCGCGCTCGTCGGCCACCGCGTACAGGTGGGCCAGTACGGCCTCCAGGTCCCCGAAGGGGCCCACCGGGCGCAGCAGCCACAGGCGGCCCGCCGGGCGGGGCGGCAGCCCGAGGCCGGCCAGGGTCTCGTCGGCCTCGGCGTCCATGCCGTGCAGGTCGGCGGCCGACAGCGGGGCGCACTCCACGTCGGTGACGGTGCCGTGGCCGTCCAGCCGGGTCTCCACGGCCCAGCGGGTGGAGCGGTCGGGCACCCAGGTCCGGGCGGCCGCGGGCCACACGTACGGCAGGAACACCCACAGCGCCTGCTCGGGGGCCGGTTCCCAGCCGAGCACCTCCAGCTCGCGCACCTCGGGCAGCCGGTCCGGCTCCAGCTCGCTGCGCCCGGAGCGGCGCAGCGCGAGGGGGTGCGGAGATCCGTCCTCGTCCCAGTCCCATGACATGGGCGCAGGCTACCGACGGCGGAGCCCCGCCGCGGGGAGGCCCGCTACGAGGACTCCCCCTCGGCCCAGCGGCTTCCTCTCAGCCCAGCGGGTTCCTCTCAGCCCAGCGGGTTCTTCGCGATCCGCGTCGCGAGGCCGTTGGCGACCAGGCCGGCCGCCGAGCAGTCGGGCTTGCGGGCCGCCTGGTCCTCGAACAGGGCGAGGAAGGACGGGCCGAAGTCCGCCCGCGGGTGGGCGGCGAGCAGCTCGGCGCGGAACCGCTCGTCGAACTCCTCCACCCGCAGGCCCGACACGTCGGCGCTGGTGCCCACCTGCAGCAGGTGGCTCTCCACGTCCTCGTCGGCCGTGACGTCCTCGCGCATGTGCCGCACGATGATCTCCTCGGCGCGGGCGCGCCGCGCCGGGGCCCAGCCGAGGCCCGCCGTCAGGACGCGGGCCACATGGCCGCCCGCCTCCTCGAAGGGGAGGGTGTGGCTGTCGAAGGGGGCGGTCAGGCCCAGGTCGTGCAGCAGCGCGGCGACGTAGAACAGCTCCTCGTCATACGCCAGGCCGTGCTCGGTGGCGTACCGCGCGCCGAAGGCGTAGGAACGCACGGAATGGTTGAAGAGGGCCTCGTCCGCATACTCCGCGGCGATCTCCCGCGCTGCCTCGGCCGGTCGTCCCGCTATGGTCCACATGTCGCTCGATTCCCCTCCGCCTGACGCCGGTTGACGCTGGTCACTGTAGGCGGCGGGTGAAGTCCACCTGCTCCGGGTCCTCCCCCGGCCAGTTCAGCGTGGTCGGGGCCACCGGGGTCTCGGCGAGGATCCGGCCGTGCGCGACGACGCAGCGCGGCCGGACCTGGCGGCGCAGCGCCTCGGACGGTGACGGCGCGGGCAGCAGCACGAAGTTGGCGGGGGCGCCCTCCGCGATGCCGTACGCGTCGTCCTCGAGCCCGAGCACCCGGGCCGCGCGGTCGGTCACCATGGAGAACGCGGTGGGGATCTCGTCCGTTCCCGTCAACTGGGCCGCGTACAGGCCGACCAGGGCCGTCTGGAGCGGGTTCCCCGTACCCAGGGCGTTCCACGGGTCCATCACGTCGTCGTGCCCGAAGGCCACGTTGACCCCCGCGGCCAGCATCTCCTTGACCTGGGTGAGGCCGCGCCGCTTGGGATAGGCGTCGAAGCGGCCCTGGAGGTTGAGGTTCGCGAAGGGGTTGCTCACCAGGTTGATCCCGGAACGCTCCAGCAGCCGCTGGAGTTTGAAGCTGTAGGCGCCGTTGTAGGAGCCCATGGCCGTCGTGTGGGAGGCGGTCGCCCGCCCGCGCAGCCCGGAGCGCAGCGCCAGGGTGGCCAGTACCTCCACGAAGCGCGACTGCTCGTCGTCGATCTCGTCGCAGTGGGCGTCCACGCGCAGCCCGTGCCGCTCGGCCAGTTCGAAGGCGAAGCGCAGCGAGTCGACGCCGTCCTCGCGGGTGTCCTCGAAGTGCGGGATCGCGCCGATCACGTCCGCGCCGCGCACCACCGCCTCGCGCATCAGGCGCTCGCCGTCGGGGAAGGAGACGATGCCCTCCTGCGGGAAGGCGACGATCTGGAGGGTCATCACGTCCCGCACCCGGTCGCGGACCTCCGCCAGCGCGTCGAGCGCGATCAGGCCGGGGTCGGTGACGTCGCAGTGCGTGCGGACGTACAGCACGCCCTGCGCGGCCTGCCAGCGCAGCACCTCGGTGGCGCGCGCGACGACGTCCTCGCGGATCAGGGTCCGCTTGCGCTCGCTCCAGCAGGCGATGCCCTCCCAGAGGGTGCCGGAGGCGTTCGGGCGCGGCTCGCCCGCGGTCAGCGCGGTGTCGAGGTGGATGTGCGGTTCGACGAAGGGCGCGGTGAGCAGCCCGCCGTGCGCGTCGATGAGGGTCCCCGTCATCGGGGGTTCACGCTCGTCGTCGTGCGGGATGAGGCGGGCGATCAGGCCGTCCTCGGCCACTTCCACGTCGACGAGGCCGGGGGCGACCGCGCCCCGGCCCTCTCCTGTGTGCAGCCGGGCACCCCGGACGATCATGCGCATACCGTGACGATATAGCGGTGCGGTGGCACATCCGGCGGCATCGCGACATCACGGCGCCCGGTGCGGCAAGAATGGGCGCATGACCAGCGATGTGAGCAGCGATGTGAGTGCCTCGACCTCCAGTGCCCCGCCCGCGATGCCGGACTGGGAGAAGCGTTTCCGGGCCCCCCGCGTCGGGCTGCCCGACTGGGCCGAGGACGCTCCGGACCGCAGTCTCTTCGTCTCCAACGCGACGGGGACGTACGAGCTGTACGCGTGGGACCGCGCGACCGGCACGCAGCGCCAGGCCACCGACCGCCCGAACGGCACCACCGACGGCACCCTCACCCCCGACGGCGCCTGGATCTGGTGGTTCTCCGACACCGACGGGGACGAGTTCGGCGTCTGGGTGCGCCAGCCCTTCGAGGGCGGCCCCGACGAGCCGGCGACCCCGGGTCTGGAGCCCTCCTACCCGGGCGGTCTGGCCATCGGCCGGGACGGCACGGCGGTGGTGGGCCGCTCCACCGACGAGGACGGCTCGACGCTGCACGTCGTACGCCCCGGTGCGGAGCCGGTGGAGATCTACCGCCACCACGAGTCGGCGGGCGTGGGCGACCTCTCCCGCGACGGCACCCTCGTCGTGATCGAGCACACCGAGCACGGCGACGCGATGCACTCCTCGCTGCGCGTGGTCACCCTGGACGGGGCGACCGTCGCCGAGCTGGACGACACCAAGGGCGGCACGGAGGAGCTGGGCCTGTCGGCGCTCGGTTTCGCGCCGGTCGCCGGGGACACCCGGCTGCTGGTCGGCCACCAGCGGCGCGGCCGCTGGGAGCCGATGATCTGGGACATCGCGGCCGGCACCCAGGAGGACCTGGAGATCGACCTGCCCGGTGACGTGAGCGCCGAGTGGTATCCGGACGGCAGCGCCCTGCTGATCGCGCACGAGTTCGAGGCGCGCGGCGAGCTGTGGCGCTACGACCTCGCGGCGCGCGAGCTGGTCCGCGTCGACACCCCGCCCGGTACGGTCTCGGGCGCGACCGCCCGCCCCGACGGCACGGTGGAGTACCAGTGGTCCTCGGCCGCCGAGCCCGCCTCGGTACGGTCCACCACCGGCGCGGTGGTGCTGGACCCGCCGGGCTTCCGGCCGCCGGGCTCCGTGCCGGTCGAGGACGTGTGGGTGGAGGGTCCGGGCGGCCGGATCCACGCGCTGGCGCAGCGCCCGGCCGGACACGGCGACGGGCCCTTCCCGACCATCTTCGAGATCCACGGCGGCCCGACCTGGCACGACAGCGACGCCTTCGCCGCCACCCCCGCGGCCTGGCTGGACCACGGCTTCGCGGTGGTCCGGGTCAACTACCGGGGCTCGACCGGCTACGGCCGCGAGTGGACCGACGCCCTCAAGCACCGGGTCGGCCTGATCGAGCTGGAGGACATCGACGCGGTGCGCGCGTGGGCGGTGGAGTCCGGGCTGGCCGATCCGGCGCGCCTGGTGCTGTCCGGCGGCTCGTGGGGCGGCTACCTGAGCCTGCTGGGCCTGGGCACGCAGCCCGAGGTGTGGGCCGTGGGGCTGGCCGCGGTGCCCGTCGCCGACTACGTGGCGGCGTACGAGGACGAGATGGAGCCGCTCAAGGCGCTGGACCGGACCCTGTTCGGGGGGACGCCCGAGGAGGTGCCGGACCGCTTCGCCGCGTCCTCGCCGCTGACGTACGTCGACGCGGTGCGGGCGCCGGTGCACATCGCGGCGGGCGTGAACGACCCGCGCTGCCCGATCCGGCAGATCGACAACTACGTCGAGCGGCTGGTCGCGCGCGGCGCCGAGCACGAGGTCTACCGCTACGACGCCGGGCACGGCTCGCTGGTCGTGGAGGAGCGGATCAAGCAGGTCCGGATGGAGCTGGACTTCGCGCTGAAGCACCTGCCGCAGGGGCCCGCGGCCTGACACCGGGTCCGGCGCGGTCCGGGGCCGCCCCGGGCGCGGCCCCACCCGGGACGAGGCGACCGGTGCACCCCCCGTACGGTGGTGGGGTGCACCGGTTTCTCCTGACCCCGCGCTGGTGGGGGATCAACGTCTTCGTCGTGCTGGCCGTTCCCTTCTGTCTGTTCATGGGGACGTGGCAGCTCGGCCGGTTCGAGGACCGCGTCGGCAGCCACCGGGAGGCGACCGCCGAGCGGCCCGCCGACCAGGGCGCGGCCCCGCTGGACTCCCTGCTCCCGGTGGACACCCGGACCTCGGGACGCCTCGCCTCCGCCTCCGGCGCGTACGCCGAGCAGTTCCTGGTCCCGGACCGGCTGCTGGAGGGGAAGACCGGGTTCTACGTGCTGACCTTGCTGCGCACCGACGGCGGCAAGGCCGTCCCGGTGGTCCGCGGCTGGCTCCCGGGGACGCCGGACGCGGCCAGGGCTCCGGCCCCGCCGACCGGCCGGGTCCAGGTCTCCGGCGTGCTCCAGGCCCCGGAGAGCTCCAGCACCAAGGGTGTCCACGCGCAGGGCGGTCTGCCCGCCGGACAGCTCGGGGTGATCGGGGCGGCCTCGCTGGTCAACCTGGTGCCGTACGGGCTGTACGACGCGTGGCTGACCGTGCCGACGGCCTCGGACGGGATGGTTCCGGTCCCGGCCAAGGCGCCGGCGAACACCGGGCTCGACCTCAAGGCCTTCCAGAACCTCGGCTACACCGGCGAGTGGTTCGTCTTCTCGGCCTTCGTGCTCTTCATGTGGTTCCGGCTCTACCGGCGCGAGGTCGAGACCCTGCGCGACGCGGAGGCCGGGCTGCTGCCGCGGACGGCTCCGGGCCCCGCCCCGGCCGCCACCCCGGCCACCGCCACGGCTCCTGCTACGGCTGCGGCTTCGACGGCGACGTCGACGTCGCGTCCAGCGGAATGACACCCGTGCGGTAGACCGTGCCCCCACAGGCCGTGGGGATGGTCGTCGTGGTCACGGGCGCGCCCCCCTGGGGGGCGTGCGTGAGCGCGACCCCGGCGCCCTCCGGGACCGGTCCGCGCGTCGGCTCCGCGGCCGTCGCGCTGTCGGTGGCCGTGGTGCCCGGGGCCAGCGCGCCGCCGACCTGCGGGGGCTTGGGGCCCGGGGCCGGGGTGCCCGCCGGGCAGGACGCGTCCGGCACGAACGCGAAGCGCACCTCGTAGGCCATGGCGGGCTGGAGGACCAGGCTCGGCGCCTGGGCCACCGGTTCCGGCAGCCCGGTCGCGGGATCGCTCGCGGTGTGCGCGAGGACCGCGACGGGGGCCTGCCCGGCCGCCGCCCCCGCCGCCGGGGCGGCCGTGAGGGTGTCGGAGCCGGTGACGGCGCAGCCGCTGGTGGAGAGGTTGGTGACCCGGAAGCTGCCGTAGACCTTGCCGTCCGCCGCCGCGGTACGGGCCCCGGCGCGCACGCCGAGCTGGGCCTCGCCGCAGCCGGGCAGCCCGGGCGCCGCGGAGGGCAGCGGGCCGCCGCCGGCCGGGGCGCCCGCGGTGGCCTGACCGGAGCCGCTGCCGCCGACGGCCTGGGTCGGCGCTCCGGGCGGCGGAGTGCGGTCGGCGCCGGCCGCGCCCTGGCCGGGGGCCGGGTCCTGCGCGGACCGGGGGGCCTGGCCCGCTCCGGCCGCGTGCGGATCGGAGGCGCCCTTGTGTTTGCCCTCCGCGGTCGCGGAGTGGCCCGCCATCGCCGAGTGGTCGCCCGCCGTGCCCTCGGCCGCCGTCAGACGCATGGCGACCGGGACCGCCGTACCGCACAGCAGGACGGCCGCGGCGGCGCCGATGACGGCCTGGCGCTTACGGGCCTTGCGGGCCGGGACGGCGTGGCGCAGGCGCTCCAGCGCGCCGTCCGAGGGCGTCAGGCCGCCGACGGCGCCGAGCAGCAGCCCGCGCAGCTCCTGCGGTCCCAGGTCGTGGGCGCGGTCGCGGTCGCGGTCGCGGTCGGGGGCGAGGTCGCGCTCGTGGTCGTGGGCGTGAGCGCGGTCGCCGGGATCCTGGTCGTGCGTGCCGCCGAAACGGTTCACCTGGTCACTCATGACTGCGCAGCCTCCATCGCCACCCGCAGCGCGGCAATGCCCCGCGATCCGTACGCCTTGACCGAGCCGAGGGATATCCCGAGCGCCTCGGCGACCTGGGCCTCCGTCATGTCCGCGAAGTAGCGCAGCACCAGCACCTCGCGCTGGCGGCGCTGGAGTCCGCGCATCGATTTGATCAGGTCGTCCCGCTCCAGCTGCTCGTAGGCGCCCTCTTCGGCGCTCGCCATGTCGGGCATCGGCTTCGACAGCAGCTTGAGGCCGATGATGCGGCGGCGCAGCGCGGAGCGCGAGAGGTTGACGACGGTCTGGCGCAGGTACGCCAGGGTCTTCTCCGGCTCGCGGACCCGGCTGCGCGCGGAGTGGACCCGGATGAACGCCTCCTGGACCACGTCCTCGCAGGACGCGGTGTCGTCGAGGAGCAGCGCGGCGAGGCCCAGCAGGGAGCGGTAGTGCGCCTGGTAGGTCGCGGTGAGGTGGTCGACGGTGGTGCCGACGGCCGCCTCGGGGGCCGCCGCCCCGGGTATCGCCGCTCCCGCCGCCGCCGGCTCGCCGGCCGCGGGCCCGGGGGCCGCGCCGTCGGAGCCGTCACGCGGGGAGGGCACGCGGACCCCCCTGGCCTTCGCGGCGGGCAGGGCCGACGCGCTGGTACCCGGCGTTCCGGCCGGAAGGGGCACGATCACCGGGAGGCCGCCGGTGGGGCGGGAGTGCGGTGAGCGCCGCCGCACGGGACGGATCCCGGGGCGCACCGGTGGAACCACGAAGTCGAGCAATGCCTCTGCCACGCCAGTTGGACACGCGTCCCCCGGTCAGGGTTGTACGCGTGCGGCAGCCTCACCAGCATTGTGTCGCTCGCCCTCATGCGTAACCGCTCTTCACCTTGATCAAGGGATCGCCACCGATCCTACAAAGCGAATTACGCGAATTCACCCGCGATCAGTTCCGCGATCTGGGTGGCGTTCAGGGCGACGCCCTTGCGGAGATTGTCGGCGCAGACGAAGAACTCCAGCGCGCGCGGGTCGTCGAGCGACACCCGCACCCGCCCCACCCAGGCGGGATCGGTGCCCGCCGCGTCCACGGGCGTCGGGAACTCCCCCGCCGCCGGGTCGTCCACGAGCACCACCCCGGGGGCGGCCTCCAGGATCTCCCGGGCCCGCACCAGCTCCACCGGGTTCTCGAAGGCGGCCCGTACCGTCAGCGAATGCCCGGTCATCACCGGGACCTGCACGCAGGTCACGGAGACGGGAAGTGCGTCAAGTTCCAGGATGCGGCGGAGCTCCGCCCGTACCGCCAGCTCGTGCGAGGACCAGCCGTCCGCCTCGAGCGAACCGGACCAGGGCACCACGTTGAGGACGAGCGGCGCCGCGAAGGGCCCGGTGTCCTCGCCGACGGCGCGGCGCACGTCGCCGGTGTGCTCGCCCAGCTCCGTCCCGGCGACCAGGGCCACCTGGCGGCGCAGCGTCTCGGCTCCGGCCCGGCCCTCGGCGCTCGCGGCCTGGTACGAGGAGACGACCAGCCCGGTCAGCGCGTACTCGGCGTGCAGCGCGCCCACGGCCGCGATCATCGCGGCGGTGACGGAGTCCGGCCCGGCGACGATCCCGCGCGGGCGCGTCCGTACGGCGTGCGCGTTGATCTCGGGCACCACCAGCGGGACCTCGGGGTCGCCGCGGAAGGCCGCGGAGTGGTCGACCACGACGGCGCCGCGGGCGGTCACCACGGGCGCCCAGCGGGCCGAGACCTCGGCCGGGGTCAGGAAGATCGCCACATCGCCCGCGCCGAGGCCGTCGAAGGCGTCCTCGGTGAGGGCGAGCACCTCGCTCTCCTCCCCGCGCACGGTCAGCCGTCGGCCGGCCGAGCGCGAGGAGGCGATCAGGCGCAGGTCGCCCCAGATGTCCGCCCGCTGGGACAGCATCCGGAGCAGCACGGAACCGACCGCTCCGGTCGCCCCGACCACGGCCAGCGCCGGGGCGGAGGACCGGTCGGCGGCCGTGTTCAACGTCCCGTGCCTCCGTAGACGACGGCTTCGTCGCTGTCGGAGTCGAGGCCGAAGGCCGAGTGCACGGCGCGGACGGCTTCGTTGACGTCGTCCTGACGGGTGACCACCGAGATGCGGATCTCGGAGGTCGAGATCAGCTCGATGTTGACGCCCGCGTCGGACAGGGCCTGGAAGAACGAGGCGGTGACGCCCGGGTTCGTCTTCATGCCCGCGCCGACCAGGGAGATCTTGCCGATCTGGTCGTCGTAGCGCAGCGAGTCGAAGCCGATCGCGCCCTTCGCCTTCTCCAGGGCGTCGATGGCCTTGTGGCCCTCGGACTTCGGGAGGGTGAAGGAGATGTCCGTCAGGCCGGTGGAGGCGGCGGACACGTTCTGCACGATCATGTCGATGTTGATCTCGGCATCCGCGATGGCACGGAAGATGGCCGCGGCCTCGCCCGGCTTGTCCGGCACACCGACGACCGTGATCTTGGCTTCGGAGACGTCGTGAGCGACTCCGGAGATGATGGCGTGCTCCACCGGCTCGTCCCCTTGCGGATTCTCGTTGCTGACCCAGGTGCCGCGCAGTCCGGAGAAGGACGAGCGGACGTGGATCGGGATGTTGTATCGGCGCGCGTACTCCACGCAGCGGTGCAGCAGCACCTTGGAGCCGGACGCGGCCAGCTCCAGCATGTCCTCGGAGGAGATCCAGTCGATCTTCCGGGCCTTCTTCACGACGCGGGGGTCCGCGGTGAAGACGCCGTCCACGTCGGTGTAGATCTCGCAGACCTCGGCGTCGAGCGCCGCGGCCAGGGCGACGGCGGTCGTGTCCGACCCGCCGCGGCCGAGGGTGGTGATGTCCTTGCTGTCCGCGGAGACACCCTGGAAACCTGCGACGATGGCGATGTTGCCCTCGTCCAGCGCGGTGCGGATCCGGCCCGGCGTGACATCGATGATGCGCGCTTTGTTGTGGACCGAGTCGGTGATCACGCCTGCCTGGCTGCCGGTGAACGACTGGGCCTCGTGGCCCAGGTTTTTGATCGCCATGGCCAGCAGGGCCATGGAAATCCGCTCTCCCGCGGTCAGCAGCATGTCGAATTCACGCCCGGCAGGCATCGGAGACACCTGCTCGGCGAGATCGATCAGCTCGTCCGTCGTGTCGCCCATCGCCGACACCACGACGACGACCTGGTGGCCGTCCTTCTTGGCGTCGACGATCCGCTTGGCGACCCGCTTGATGCCCTCGGCATCAGCTACGGAGGAGCCTCCGTACTTCTGCACGACTAGGCCCACGTGCGCTCCTCGATCAAGTCCGTCTGTTTGCGGGTGCAGTCTAACGAGCGGCCGCGATCCGACCGCCTCGTACCACATCATGAGACGAAAAGATCAAAGATCGGGTTCCCGTCCGGAGCCTTCGATTCCGGTGTCCCGGGCTATTTCTTGCGCAGCCCCAGCGGCCCGGCGATCTCCTCCGCCATCACCAGTCCGGCCTGCTCCGCGAGGTCGTCCTCGGTCAGGTCCTCGTCCGTGTCCAGGCCGTCCAGCTCCTGCAGGGGCTGGTCGAGGCGGACGTGGGCGACGAGCGACTGCAGGGCCCGCAGGGTGGCCGAGGCGGTCGATCCCCAGTTGGAGAAGTAGGAGAACTGCCACCACCACAGCGCCTCGGTGGTGCGGCCCGCCCGGTAGTGGGCGAGGCCGTGCCGCAGGTCCGCGATCACGTCGGCCAGGTCGTCGGAGATCCGGTGCGCGACAGGTGCCTTGCGGGGCTCGTACGGGTCGAAGACCTCGGAGTACACGTCGACCGGGTCCAGCATCAGGGCGAACCGCTCGCGCAGCTCGTCCACGCCCGGCTCGGGCCCGATGTCCGGCTCGTAGCGCTCGTCGGGGACGACGTCCTCGTACGCCCCGAGCCGGCCGCCCGCCAGCAGCAGCTGGGACACCTCCAGCAGCAGGAACGGCACGGCGCTGTCCGGGTCCTCGCCCTTGGCCACCTCGGTGACCGCGACGATGAAGGACTCGATCTGGTCGGAGATCTGGACGGCGAAATCGTCCGGATCCTGGCCCAGGGCGTGCAGCGTTGCGTCAGACATCGAGAAGTCGCCTTCCTTCAAAGGCCCGCCCGAGCGTGACCTCGTCCGCGTACTCCAAGTCTCCCCCGACAGGGAGTCCGCTGGCCAGGCGGGTGACCTTGAGGCCCATGGGCTTGATCATCCGGGCGAGGTACGTCGCCGTCGCCTCGCCCTCCAGGTTCGGGTCGGTGGCCAGGATCAGCTCGGTCACCGCCCCGTCCGCGAGGCGCGCCAGCAGCTCGCGGATGCTCAGGTCGTCCGGGCCGACGCCCTCGATCGGGCTGATGGCGCCGCCCAGGACGTGGTAGCGGCCCCGGAACTCACGCGTCCGCTCGATCGCGACGACGTCCTTCGACTCCTCGACCACACAGATCACGGTCAGGTCCCGGCGCGGGTCGCGGCAGATGTTGCACCGCTCCTCCTGCGCCACGTTCCCGCACACCGCGCAGAACCGGACCTTGTCCTTGACCTCCAGCAACGCGTGCGCGAGGCGGCGGACGTCGGTGGGCTCGGCCTGCAGGATGTGGAAGGCGATCCGCTGCGCGCTCTTGGGCCCGACGCCGGGCAGCCTGCCCAGTTCGTCGATCAGGTCCTGGACCACGCCTTCGTACAACGGACTGCCTTCTTTCGTTTGCGCCCCCGGGGAGGATCCGCCGGGGAGTGGGGGGTGGGGTCAGAACGGGAGGCCGGGGATGCCGCTGCCGCCGCCCAGGCCCTGGGCCAGCGGGCCCAGCTTCTGCTGCTGGAGCGCCTGCGCGTTCTCGTTGGCCGCCTGGACCGCCGCGACCACCAGGTCGGCGAGCGTCTCGGTGTCCTCGGGGTCCACGGCCTTGGGGTCGATCACCAGCGCGCGCAGCTCGCCGGAACCGGTCACCGTGGCCCTGACCAGGCCGCCGCCCGCCTGTCCGTCGACCTCGGTGCGGGCCAGCTCTTCCTGGGCCGTGGCGAGGTCCTGCTGCATCTTCTGGGCCTGCTGGAGCAGCTGCTGCATGTTGGGCTGGCCACCGCCGGGGATCACTGGTCACTCACTCCATACGTCGGACTGCTACGGGTCAAACCGAGCCTACGTGCTCCCCGGGCGCCGCGCCCTACGCCGTGAAGACCAACTCTTTCGAGTGAGCGTGAGGCGTGCACGTACCTGATCAAGGCCTTCTTGCGGGCGGAAATCCCGGGATTCGTCGCCCATCGGGGGCTGTTCGGAGGTAGGAAGGGCATGCGCACCATTGCGCACACGCGCACCACCACACGTCAGCGCAGGCAGAGGGAGTGCCGGGTGAGCCAGCCGGAGATGCAGCCCGAGGGGCCACCCCGGGATCCCCGGGAGGAGGGCGGCGGACCGATGGCCGCCGCCGGCGACCTGACCGGCCGGCCCTTCCCCCTCGGGGACTGGGGCGAGCCCGCGGAGCGGCTCGACGAGCTGTACCGCCGGGTCGAGGACGATGCGCTGCGCACCGCCGGGTGGTACCTCTGCGACCGTGCCTGGAAGCGCCGCGGGGCGCGGATCCTGCGGGCCGGGGCCGCCGTGGGCGTGCTCGCCGGGGCCGCCATGCCGCTGCTGGAGCTGACCGGGTCCGCGCCGGGGCTCGCGGCGTACGGGTACCTCTCGCTGCTGCTGGGCGCGGCCTGCCTGGCCTGCGACCGGTTCTTCGGGCTGACGTCCGGGTGGATGCGGGACGTGGCGACGGCGCAGGCGGTGCAGCGAAGACTCCAGACGCTCCAGTTCGACTGGGCGTCGGAGAACGTGCGCGAGGTGCTCGGCCCGACCGAGGGCACGGCCAGCGAGGCGGCGGACCGCTGCCTGACCGTGCTGCGGCGGTTCCAGGAGGACGTGACGGAGCTCGTCCGCTCCGAGACCGCGGACTGGATGGTGGAGTTCCGCTCGGGCCCGGCGCCGCTGGTGATGCAGTCCCTGGGGGCCTCCGGCGCCCGCGCCGAGGCGGGCGTCCCGCCGGCCCGTTTCCCGCTGCCCCCGGGCACCCGCCCGAACATGCCGCGCCAGCGGCCGCCGGAGCAGCCGCGGTGACACCGGGCGGCCCCGGATCTCCCGCCGGTCACGGCAGCGGGGGATCCGGAGCCGCCCGGGGGCGGGCGGGTCCGCCGCTCAGCTGAAGATGATCATCGAGCCTTGGCCCAGGCTCCGCGTCGCCGCCGCGTGCAGCCCCAGCCACACGTGCCGCTCGCGGGCGAACGGACTGTCGTCGTACGGAATCGGCCCCGCGGGCTCCTCCAGCGAGGTCGGCCTCCCCGGCGGCGCGGGCGGCGCCGGCGGATTCGCCGGGTCGATCCCGATCGCCGGCCCCACGAACGCCAGCTCCCGCAGCAGACCCTGGGCGGAACCCAGCGGTCCGCCCCCGGCCAGCAGCTCCTCGTTGGCGAGCGGGACCGCGAAGTCCACCGGCACGTACGCCCCGGCGTGGTCGTAGTGCCACACCAGGTGGGACTGCTGGGCCGTGGACTCGAACATCTCCAGCAGCTGCTCGTAGTCCCCGCCCAGCTCGTCCACCGGGGTCACCGGCAGCCCGCAGAGCTGCAGCAGATAGGCGCGCCGCAGGAAATGCAGGGCGTCGTAGTCGAACCCGGCCACCGGGGCCACGTCCCCCGACAGTCCAGGCATGTAGGCGAAGACGGGCACGGACGGCAGTCCGGCCTCGCCCAGCGCCTTGTCGTACGAGGCGATCTCTTCCGCGAAGGGATTGTCGGGGCTGTGGCACAGCACGTCGACAAGGGGGACCAGCCACAGGTCACAGGCCACGCGGGCTCCGTCCGGTCGTTGTCCGCCGATCGGCCCAGCGTAGTGCGCCGGACACCCTCCGCGAAGGGGTCGGTAAAGGTCTGCTCCCCCGGCCGGTCACCCAGCCGGTCACCTACTGGTCACCGAGCCGGGCACCGAGCCGGTCACCGGACTACTTCGGACCCACCCGCCAGACCCACGCGTCCGCCACCTTCGTGGGCGGGGCCCCCAGCAGATCCGTCAGCGTGCGCACCAGCTCCGCCGAGCGGTCCTGCTCCGGTACGACCACCGCGCCCGCCTTCCAGTGCGCCAGGTCCCGGCGCGCCTGAGCCTGCCATTCCGGGCCGACCACGGGCGGCTCGGTGCCGTAGCGGACGTCCCGCAGCAGATTGGACAGGTGCCGCGGGGGCGCGCCGTAGATCCCGATCCGGTCGGGGCCCCAGGGCCCGTTGTAGTAGCCCCCGGCCAGCTTGAAGCCGAAGTCCGCCTCGACCTGCCAGCGCAACGCGTCGGCCATGCCCGGGTCGGGCAGCGGCACGGCGACGAGCGACTCGCCGTCCTTGACGTACTGCTTCCACGCGCCGGAGGTGATGAACACCGGCACGGGGGCCCGGTCCCGCACCGCGAGCGGCAGCGGCAGCACCGGGAGGAGGACGGCGGCCACCGCGAGCAGGCCGAGGGTGCGGTGCTCGCGGGAGGGGGACGCCGCGATCCGGTCCAGCGCGAGGGCGAGCAGGATGCCGAGGACCGGGGCGCACACCATCGCCACGCGCCCCTCGATGACCGATTCGAAGAGCGGCAGCTTGATGATCCAGCGCCACGGACCGGGCAGCGTGAGGTCGGTGAGCGGGATCGGGACGAGCGGCCCGAGGGACAGGACGGCCGCGACGACGCCGGTGACGGCGAGCGCGCGCACCAGCCTGCTGCGCCACATCCAGACACAGACGATCGCGCCGAAGGCGAGCAGCGGCCAGCCGTAGAAGGCGTTCTGCTCGGTGGTGTTCATGGACAGCTTGCCCGCGGTCTCCGCGTCTCCGAAGAGCGAGCGGCCCGCGTACTCGATCAGGGCGCGCGGGCTGTTCCCGGCGTTGTCCCCGTGCAGCACCGAGTGGTAGCTCTGCGGGCCGGAGAACTGCCAGTACAGCGGGTAGATCACCAGCGGCAGGCAGACCGCCAGCGCGACGGCCACGCCGCGGCCCAGCGGGCGCCAGGCCGCGCGGACCCGGTCGCGGTCGACGACCACGAAGGCGAGCGCGAAGACGAGCAGGCCCAGCGCGGTGATGAGCAGCGGCTCCTCGCCGATGAAGATCTGGTACGCCGCGAACAGGCCGAGCAGCACCCCGTCGCGCACCACGCCGCGGCCGCCGTTCGGGGCATCGCAGAGGCGCAGCGTCCGGTCGATGATCAGCGGGATCATGAACAGGACGACGAAGTTCGGGTGGCCGTTGGCGTGCGAGATCATCGGCGGCGCGAAGGCGGCGAGCGCGCCGCCCGCGGCCGCGGCCCAGCGCGAACGCACCAGACGGCGGCGGATCAGCCAGTACCAGGTCCAGCCCGAGGCGGCCATGCCGAGGGTCAGGACCAGCACGAAGGTGACGGTCGCGCCGAAGGCGAGGGTGACCGGGATCAGCGGGACGGTGAGGCCGAGCATGGTCGCGTTGGCCATCAGGTTCACGCCGTCGGGCATGCCCTGGGTGTCGGTGAAGAGCGGATTGCGCAGGTGGGTGATGTTGTCGGTGGTGACGCCGACGAACCATTCCCACTGGTTCTGGTCCTGGAGCGCGTCCCGCAGGTAGGCGCCGTCGAGGTCGAGCCACAAGCCGTGGAAGAGCAGGAACGAGAGGGCGACGAAGAAGGCGGCGACGGCCAGGCCGCCCGCGTTCAGCCGGAAGAGTTCGCGGACGCGCAGGCCGAAGGGGTGGGGCCGGGGGGCGGGGGCGGGGGGCCGGCGGTCGGGCCGGGTGTTTACGTCGGGGCGGGTGCTCGCGTCGGGCCGCGTGTTTGCGTCGGGCCGCGCGCCCGGCAGTTCCGCGGTTTCCCAGCCCTGGCCGCGGCAGTGGCGCAGCACCTCGGCGTCGATGGCCGGGCCGTGCAGGGTGGAGGCGGCGAAGGCGGCGCGGGCCCGGCCGCCGTCGAAGAGGGCGAAGGCGAGGGTGTCGGCGCGGAAGCCGGGCAGTCCGGGCACGCCGAGGGCGCGGGCCAGGCGGCCGCGGTGGTGGCCGAGCAGCGCCGCCGTGGTGTCCGGCGCGTCGTCGAGGGCGCTCCCCAGGGCGTCGAGGCCCGCGAGGCCGTCGGCCGCGTGGGCGGTGTCGACGAGCAGGACCCGGCGTCCGGTGGAGGCTCCGACCGCGGCACGCAGGGTGCGGACGGTGCGGATCCGGGAGTCGGTGGGGGGCGTGGCGGGGGCTGCGGGGGCGGGGGCGGGGGCTGCGGGTGCGTCTGCGGTTACGGCTCCGGGTGCGGGGTCTTCCGGGGCCACGACCAGCAGCTCCCAGTCGCCGCCGCCGGGCCAGGTCGCGGCGTACGCGTCGAGGTCCGCGCGCAGCCGGGCCAGGAGCGGAGCGGTCCGGTCCGCCGGGGCTCCGTGGGTCCGCAGGACCACGCTGAGGCGGACCGGCTGCGGCCAGCCGGCGCCCGTACGCGCGTCGAGGCGCCCGCTGGGGGCGCTCACGCGCCCGCCGCCGTCAGCTCGGAGGCCCAGTCCAGGCCGTGCTGGTTGTAGGCGTGCACCAGGCGGCGCACCTCGTGCGCGTCGGCGAGGGTCACCGCCTCCACGAGTTCGTTGTGACCGCTCCACAGCGCGGCGTGCAGTTCCGGCTCGCGCTGGAGGTAGGGCACGGCGAAGACCCAGCACTGGACGCGGATGCGGTGGAGGAACTCCGAAATGTAGACGTTGCCCACCAGCCCGCTCAGTTCCTTCCAGAAGCGCAGGTCGTAGCCGATGAGCACCTCGAGGGAACCGCTCAGCGCGGCCCGCCGGGCCTCCTCCGCCCGCCGCCGCACCGACACCAGCATCTCGGCCGCGCCGGGCGTCGTACCGCGCTCGATGAGACGGCGGAATATCCCGTCCACTATCAGCGTGCGGGCCTCGACCATGCCGCGGTAGTCGTCCACGGAGAAGACCCGCACCCGGAAACCGCGGTGCTGCACGGAGTCCAGCAGCCCCTGCGCGGCCAGATCCACCAGCGCTTCGCGCACGGGTGTGGCCGAAACGCCGTACTGTTCGGCGATCTGCTTGACCGTGAACTCGGTGCCCGGTGGCAGGCGTCCCGCGAGCACCTCGTCACGCAGCGCGTCCGCGATCTGCTGGCGAAGTGTGTTGCGGGTGACAGCGCCGCTGCCTGGCATAAGAGTCCGTCTCCTTCATAGAACTCCGAACACCTTAGGCCAGGCGGCAAACCCGGGGCCGGGACGCTATGTGATCACTGTGTGGCCGTTATGCGGACACGGTGTGCCGGTCCGCGACCGTGAGGGCCTCGTCGAGCAGGGCGAGACCTTCCTTCGCCTCCGTCTCCGAAATGGTGCACGGCGGGACGACATGGGTGCGGTTCATGTTGACAAAGGGCCACAGACCGGACGCCTTGCAGGCCGCCGCGAACTCGGCCATCGGCGCGTTGTCGGCGCCCGCCGCGTTGTAGGGGACGAGCGGCTCGCGCGTCTCCTTGTCCCGTACGAGCTCCAGCGCCCAGAAGGCACCCAGGCCGCGCACCTCGCCGACCGAGGGGTGGCGCTCGGCGATCTCGGCGAGCGCCGGGCCGAGGACGTTCTCACCGAGGTGGGCGGCGTGCTCGACGACACCCTCGTCCTCCATCGCGTTCATCGTGGCGACGGCGGCGGCGCAGGCGAGCGGGTGGCCGGAATACGTCAGTCCGCCCGGGTAGGCGCGGGTGGCGAAGGTCTCGGCGATCGCCCCGGAGATGGCGACGCCGCCGAGCGGTACGTAGCCGCTGTTGACGCCCTTGGCGAAGCACAGCAGGTCGGGGGTGACGTCCCAGTGGTCGGCGGCGAACCACTTGCCGGTGCGGCCGAAGCCCGACATGACCTCGTCCAGGATGAAGACGATGCCGTAGCGGTCGCACAGGGCGCGGACCCCGGCGAGGTAGCCGGGCGGCGGGGTCATGATCCCGGCGGTGCCCGGCACCGACTCGAGGATGATCGCGGCGATGGACTGCGGGCCCTCGAAGGCGATCGTGTCGGCGAGGTGGCGCAGGGCGCGCTCGCACTCCTGCTCCTCGGTCTCGGCATGGAAGGCCGAGCGGTAGAGGTAGGGGCCCCAGAAGTGGACGACCCCGGCCGAGGCGGTGTCGGAAGGCCAGCGGCGCGGGTCGCCGGTCAGGTTGATCGCGGCGGCGGTGGCGCCGTGGTACGAGCGGTACGTCGACATGACCTTCTGGCGGCCGGTGTGCAGCCGGGCCATCCGGACGGCGTTCTCGACGGCTTCGGCGCCGCCGTTGGTGAAGAAGATCTTGTCGAGGTCCCCGGGGGTGCGCTCGGCGATCAGGCGGGCCGCCTCGGAGCGGGCGTCCACGGCGAAACCGGGGGCCAGGGTGCAGAGCCGGGCGGCCTGCTCCTGGATCGCGGCGACGACCTTGGGGTGCTGGTGGCCGATGTTGGTGTTGACCAGCTGGGAGGCGAAATCGAGGTAGTGCTTGCCCTCGTAGTCCCAGAAGTACGATCCCTCGGCCCCGGCGACGGCGAGCGGGTCGATCAGGGCCTGGGCGGACCAGGAGTGGAAGACGTGGGCACGGTCGGCGGCCTTGACGGCCGCCCCGGCCCGGGGATCGGCGGACACGGCGCGGGGAGCGGCGTGGGGAGCGGCGTGCGGGACATGAGGGGTCATGCCGTCAGGCTAGAAGTGCGCAGGTGGGAGGGGATATCGGCGGTCTGTATGGGGCTGGGGCGCGGACCTCGGCAACCTGTCCGGGGATGGGGCGGGGTTTCACGGTCTACGGCACCCGGGCGGACGGGGGCGCGGACGGGGAGACCGGGCAAAGCGCCGCCGGTTGTCATCCACGTAGTACCTGAGAGCTACGCGCAAAGCCCCCTCCATGGGGTGACGCTGACGACGGAGCGCGATTCCTAACTTCGGTACCGGAGAGAACGCCCCTCTGGACCGAAGGAAGAACGACATGCCGCCCCACGCGAACAGCCGCTCCGCACGCCTGCGCCGCACGCTGCTCGCCGGGCTGATAGCCGCGGCGGTCGTCTTCCCCGTGTCCGCCGCCACCTCCCCGGACGCCCCCGCCCCGCAGGCCGTCCGGTTCTCCCAGAGCGCGAGCGCCTCCGAGCGGTACACCGCCAGCCTCGCCAACCTCGGCGAGGCGGCCCGGATGGCGGCGGACGCGGGGCGCGCGGACCGGGCCGCGAAGCTGCGGGCCATGAGGGCGGGCGGGACCGCCCGGTTCCTGTCCTTCGACGGCCACGGGACGGGGCGGGCCGTCGAGGTGCTGGGCGACCTGGCGACGGCGGACCGCGTCGCCGTCCTCGTCCCCGGGTCCGATACCACCCTCGACACCTACCAGAGGTTCCGTGCCGGGGCTCTCGCCCTGCAGCAGCGTCTCCAGGCCGAGCATCCGCGCTCCGCCGTGGTCGCCTGGCTCGGGTACGACACCCCCGGCACGGTCAGCACCACCGTCCTGACGGCGACCCGCGCCGATGACGGCGCGCGCGAACTGGCGCCGTTCCTCGAGGAGTTGCGGCGTCTGGGCCCGAGCGGTGCGCACCAGGCGCTGCTCTGCCACTCCTACGGGTCGGTCGTCTGCGCCCGGACCGGGACGGGGCCGGCCGTCACCGACATGGCGTTGTTCGGCAGCCCGGGCACCGGCGCCGACACCGCCGCCGGGCTGCCCACCCGGGCCCGGGTGTGGGCGGGGCGGGGCAGCGACGACTGGATCGAGGGCGTGCCGCACGTACGCGTCGCCGGGGTCGGATTCGGCGTGGATCCCGTGGATCCGGCGTTCGGTGCACTCGCGTTCGACGCCGGGACCGGCGGCCACAGCGACTACCTCCGGCCCGGCACCACCTCCCTCGACAGCCTCGCCCGGATCGTCCTGGGCACCACCGCCCCCACGGAGGCCTCCCATGCCTGAGCTTCGCGCCCGCTGGGCCGCCGTGGCCGGCCGCATCGACTCCGCGACACCCACCGGCCGGGACCGGAGCGTGGACGCGCTGCGCGCCGTCGCGATCTGCGGAGTGGTCCTGGGGCACTGGCTGATCACCTCGCTGAACCCCGCCGAGGGCGGGCTCAGGACCAGCAGTCCGCTGTCCTCCATGCCGTGGCTGGCTCCGCTCTCGTGGGTGCTCCAGACGCTGTCCGTCTTCTTCCTCGTCGGCGGGCACGTGGGGGCCCTGAGCTACGCGGCGGCCCGGGCCGCCGGGGTGTCGTACGGGCAGTGGATCGGGCGGCGGCTCGGGCGGCTCTTCCGGCCGGTCGCGGCGGTGCTCGTGCTGTGGACGGTCGTGGCGGGCGCGATGCTGGTCACCGGGGTCGAATTCGGCACGGTCCGGGGGCTGGTGAGGCTGGTGCTGTCCCCGATGTGGTTCCTGCTGGTGTTCGCCTGTCTGACCGCGCTGACTCCGCTGGTGGCCCGGTTGAGCCCGCTGTGGCCGCTGGCCGTCGTCGCGGTGGTGGATGGGTGGCGGTTCGCGCTGGACGGGCCGGCCTGGATCGGCTGGGTCAATGTGCCGGCCGGCTGGCTCGTGCCGTACGTCCTGGGGGCGGCGTGGGCGCGGGGGGCGTTCACGGCCCGGCGCGCCCCGGCCGTGCTGATGCTCGCGGGCGGGGTCGTGGCCACGGCCGCCCTGGTCCTGTGGGGCGGGTATCCGGCGTCGATGGTGGGCGTCCCGGGTGCCGCGATATCGAACCTGAACCCGCCGACGCTGGCCGCGGTCACCTTCGGTCTGGCCCAGTGCGCGCTGGCGCTGCTGGTCCGGGAGCCGCTGGCGCGGGTCATGCGCAAGCCGGGGGCCTGGGCCGGGGTGGCCCTGGTCAACCTCTCCGCGATGACCGTCTTCTTGTGGCACCAGACCGCCATGATGTGCGTCACCGCCCTGGGGCTGGGGAGCGGGGTGGAGCTGCCCGGTCTCCTCACCGCCGCCGACTCCGCGTCGTGGATGGCCGCCCGTCTGTTGTGGCTGCCGGTGTTCGGGGCCGCCCTGCTGGTCTGCCGGGCCGCGTTCCACACGTACGAGCGGGGCGGCCGTGAGCAGGGCGGCCGCGAGCAGCGCTCGCGGGGCACCTCCCGCATCGTGCGCGCCGGAATCGCTCCCGCCCCGGTCGTGACCCGTGCCTAGGGTGTCCCTCGTGAAAGAGGAGATCAACACCGTGGGCAGCCGCCCCTCGAGGCTTCGCGCCGCGCTGCGGTCCCTGCGGGAGGATCTGCTCACCGTGCGCTGGGACCCGCTGCCGAGGCTGACCCGGCCGCGCTGGCTCGCGTGGCTGCCGCACCTGCTGGTCGGCTATCTGGCGTCCCTGCTCAGCTCCGTGGTCGTCGCCCAGGTGAGCGGGCACTACCAGGTGGACGGCTTCCTCCCCGGGCTGCTGGCGGTGCTGACGGGCGTCTCCATCCTGGTGGCGATGTTCTGGCCGATCCTGGGCTGGTGGCTGGCGCTGGGCGCGGCGGCGGGGATCGCCGTCGTCATCCACCCCCATGTCATGCCGGGGCAGCCCTGGCCGTGGATGCCCATCGGGGTGTTCGCCTTCGCCCCGGTGGTGCTGCTGGTGGCGCTGCGCATGCCCTCCCGGGTGACCGCGGCGGTCGTCGGCATCACCGTCGTGGTCAGTGCGGTCGCCGAGCTGAACTTCGGGCCGCCGGTGGGCTCCTCGTCCACCCTCACCGAGTCGGTGCTGGTCCTCGGCTTCACCGGGGTGCTGGGGTACTCGCTGCGCGCGCTGCGGCTGGCGCGTGGCCGGCTGGTGGAGCAGGAGACCCTCACCGAGGCGGAGCGCGCGCAGCGCACGCTGCTGGAGGAGCGCAGCCGGATCGCCCGCGAGCTGCACGACGTCGTCGCGCACCACATGTCGGTCATCTCCATTCAGGCGCAGGTCGCCGTGCACCTGGCGGAGAATCCGTCCGAGGAGCTGAAGGAGAATCTGGCGGGCATCCGGGGCAATGCCCTGGAGGCGCTGACCGAACTGCGCCGGGTGCTGGGTGTGTTGCGCTCGGAGCATCCCGACGATCCGGCGAATCCGCACCACCCGCAGCCGACGCTGGCGGAGCTCGACGCGCTCGTGGCGAATGTGCGGGCCGCCGGACTGCGGGTGACCACGGAGGTCGCGGGCGAGGCGCGGGCGCTGTCCCCGGGGGTCGAGCTGACCGCGTACCGCGTGGTCCAGGAAGCGCTGAGCAACTGCCTGCGCCATGCGCCGGGTTCCCGGGTGGAGGTGGGCCTGGCGTACGGGCCGCATACGCTGCACCTGTGCATCGCCAACTCGGCGCCGACCCGGTCGGCCCCGCCCTCGCCGGGCGCGGGGCACGGGCTGCTGGGCATGCGCGAGCGGGCGGGCATGCTGGGCGGTGAGCTCGCCGCCGGACCGCGCCCCGGCGGTGGTTACGAAGTGAGCGTCGTACTCCCGCTGGACCCGCCGACCGACGCCCTCGCCAAGGAGAGCAGAGACCGATGACCACTCCGATCCGGGTCATGATCGCCGACGATCAGATGATGGTCCGGCAGGGCTTCACCGTGCTGCTCAACGCGCAGCCGGACATCGAGGTGGTCGGCCAGGCCGTCGATGGCGCCGAAGCCATCACGAAGATCGCCGAGCTCGGTCCGGACGTGGTCCTGATGGACATCCGGATGCCGGGCATGGGAGGCATCGAGGCCACGGCGGCCATCACCGCCGCGCCGGGTTCCACCGTCAAGGTGCTCGTGCTGACCACCTTCGACCTCGACGAGTACGTGTACGAGGCGCTGCGGGCGGGCGCCTCCGGCTTCATGCTCAAGGACGCCTCGGCCGATCAGCTGGCCGAGGCGGTGCGGGTGGTCGCGGCCGGTGAGGCGCTGCTCTCGCCGAACATCACCAAGCGGCTGATCACGGAGTTCTCCCGGATGGGAGCCCCGCGGGCCCCTTCGAAGGACCGGATCGGGGAGCTGACCGAGCGGGAGACGGAGGTGCTGTCGCTGATCGCGCAGGGCCTGTCCAACGGGGAGATCGCGGCGCATCTGATCGTGGCCGAGCAGACCGTGAAGACGCATGTGAGCCGGATCCTGGTGAAGCTGGGGCTGCGGGACCGGACGCAGGCCGCCGTCTTCGCGTACGAGACGGGTCTGGTCCGTCCGACGGGCTACTGACGGCGCCGCGTAGTACTTGAGAGGGACCCGCACAAGTCACCATCAGCGGCGACGCGGACGAGGGGGGCGGCGGCATACCGTTCGTATGTGACCGAAACGACCACCGGGGCAGCACCCCGGCCCCCTGAGATCCGGCTGGCGTCGAGCTTGTTCCAGAGCCTGCGCCAGGACCTCCTGACGGACGCCCTCGCCTACCGACCCCTTCAGCCGTTGCGCGTGGACGGCCCGTTGATCCGCCGGCTGCCCCAGCGGATCCGGCGTGAGGTCGCCTTCGCCCCGCATCTGGCCGTGGTGCTGGTGGCGTTCTTCGTGATGTTCAACGCGGGTCGCGGCGGGTACGAGACGCCGGCGCGGATCCTGGTGATCGGGCTGATATCGGCCGCTCCGGTGGCGCTGACGCTGGTGCGGCCGATCGCGGCGTTCTGGGCCGAGATGGCGGCCACAGCGGCCCTGGTCGTCCTCCATGCGGGCGGGGAGCTCTGGCCCTGGTCACCGGGATCCTTCTTCGCGCACCTGACCGTGCTCACCGTCGTGGCGCTCCGGACCGGGCCGCGGGTGGCGGCATGGATGTGGGTGGTCAGCACCGGGGGCGGGGTCGCCCTGACCGTGCTGTTCGGCAACGCCCGCTCCGTCGGCAGCCTGCCCATGGTCTTCCTCTCGGCGCTGATCCTGCTGGCGGTCAGCGTCCGCCACATCCGGAGATCGGCCGCGCAGCAGGTCACGGCGCAGCAGGAGGTCACGGCGGTCGAGCGGGACCGGCGGACCCTCCTGGAGGAGCGGACGACGATCGCCCGCGAGCTGCATGACGTGGTGGCGCACCACATGTCGGTGGTCGCGATCCAGGCGGAGGCCGCGCCGTACCGGGTGGAGAATCCGCCGCCGGAGCTGGAGGCGGCCTTCGTCACCATCCGGGAGAACGCGGTGGCGGCGCTCACCGAGCTGCGGCGGGTGCTGGGCGTGGTGCGCTCCGCGGACTACGAGGCGCCGGACGCCCCGCAGCCGACGCTGGCCACGCTGGACGGGCTCCTGGCGAATGTGCGGGAGGCCGGCCTGACCGTGGAGAAGACGGTGACGGGCGCGGTGCGCGAGCTGCCCCAGGGGGTGGAGCTGTCGGCGTACCGGATCGTCCAGGAGGCCCTGAGCAACGCCCTGCGGCACGCTCCGGGCGCGGCGGCCGGGGTCGAGGTGTCGTATGTACTGGGCGGCCTGGGAGTGCGGATCGTCAATGACGCGCCGACCGGGGACATCCGGCCGTCGCCGGGCGCGGGGCACGGGATCACCGGGATGCGCGAGCGGGTGGCCATGTTGGAGGGCGAGATGACGTCCGGGATGACGGCGGAGGGCGGGTACGAGGTGTCCGTGTTCATACCGGTGCGCAACCGGTCGACCGAGGACGCCGCGGCATGACGATCCGGGTGCTGATCGTGGACGATCAGATGATGGTCCGGGAGGGGTTCTCCGTCCTGCTCAACGCGATGCCCGGCATCGAGGTGGTGGGCGAGGCGGTCGACGGCCGGGAGGCCTTGGCCCAGGTGACGGCCCTACGGCCGGACGTGGTGCTGATGGACATCCGGATGCCGGTGATGAACGGCCTGGAGGCGACGCGTCAGATCGTCGCGGCGGACGCGGACGCGAAGGTGCTGGTCCTGACGACCTTCGACCTCGACGAGTACGTGTACCAGGCGCTGCGGGCCGGAGCCTCGGGGTTCCTGCTCAAGGACGCCTCCGCCCGGCAACTGGCCGACGGCGTGCGGGTGGTGGCGTCCGGCGAGGCGCTGCTGGCGCCGTCGGTGACCAAGCGGCTGATCGTGGAGTTCGCGAAGCTCGCGGACACGCCCCGAATGGTGGATCCGCGGGTGATGGAGGACCTGACGGAGCGGGAGACGGAGGTGCTGATCCTGATCGCCCAGGGGCTGTCCAACGCCGAGATAGCCGACCGCCTGGTGATCGCGGAGTCCACGATCAAGACCCATGTGAGCCGGATCCTGGTCAAGTTGGGGCTGCGCGACCGCACCCAAGCCGCCGTCTACGCCTACGAGACCCGGCTGGTCACCCCGGCGTAGGGTGCGGGGATGGACTTCGATCCGTGGGACGCCGCGTTCGTCGCCGATCCTTACCCCGCCTACCGGAAGCTGCGCGAGCAGGGGCGGGCGCTGTGGTGCGAGGCCACCGGGCAGTGGCTGATCCCGCACTACGCGGACGTGAGCGCGTTGCTGCGGGACCGGAGGCTGGGGCGGACGTACCTGCACCGGTTCAGCCACGAGGAGTTCGGGCGCAGCGCGCCGCCGCCCGAGCACGAGCCGTTCCACGTCCTCAACGGGAACGGCCTGCTGGACCTGGAGGACCCCGCGCACGCGCGGGTGCGGCGGCTCGTCGCGAAGGCGTTCACGCCGCGCACCGTGGAGCGGCTCGCGCCCGCCGTGGAGCGCCTGGCCCGGGAGCTGACCGCCCGGTTCGTGGCCCAGGGCGGCGGGGACCTGCTCACCGCCGTCGCCGAACCGCTCCCGGTCGCGGTGATCGCCGAGCTGCTCGGGATCCCGGAGGCCGACCGGGCGCCGCTGCGGCCGTGGTCGGCGGACATCTGCGGGATGTACGAACTGCGACCCGACCCGGAGACCGCCGCGCGGGCGGTCCGGGCGAGCCTGGAGTTCAGCGCGTACCTGCGCGACCTGATCGCCGAGCGCCGGGGGACGCCGGGCCCCGACCTGATCTCCGCGCTGATCGCCGCCCATGACGACGAGGGGGGCGGCAGGCTCAGCGAACAGGAGATGATCTCCACCTGCGTCCTGCTGCTCAACGCGGGACACGAGGCCACCGTCAACACGACCACCAACGGCTGGTGGGCCCTGTTCCGCAATCCGGCCGCGCTCGAACGGCTCCGGAGCGGCGGCCCCGAAAAGTTGTCCACAGCTGTGGATGAACTCATGCGGTACGACACGCCGCTCCAGATGTTCGAGCGCTGGGTGCTCGACGACATCCGGGTCGGGGACACCGTCATCCCGCGCGGCGCCGAGGTGGCGCTGCTCTTCGGCTCCGCCAACCGCGACCCGGCCCGCTTCGAGCACCCCGACGAGCTGGACCTCGTACGGACGGACAACCCGCACCTGACCTTCGGCGCCGGTATCCACTACTGCCTGGGAGCCCCGCTCGCCCGGCTCGAACTCACGGCGTCCTTCGGAGCGTTGCTGGACCCCGCGGTCCCCCGGCTGCGACTCGTCAGCGAACCGCGGTGGCGCGACGGCTATGTGATCCGGGGCCTGCGGGAGCTGCTCGTGGAGTGTGAGGGGGAGCCGGGCGCGGGTCAGCCGGCGAAGCCCGGGACCACCAGGCCGGACTCGTAGGCGATCACGACGGCGTGGGTGCGGTTCTGGGCGCCGAGTTTGGTGAGCACGTTCCCGACGTGGGTCTTCACCGTCTCCAGGGTCACCCTGAGCGAGGCGGCGATCTCCGGGTTGGACAGGCCCGTGGCCATCGACCGCAGCACCTCCTCCTCCCGGCCCGTCAGCGCCGCCCTCGGCAAGGCCTCGGCGGAGCCCAGCGGGCGGGCGGCGACCATCCGGCGCAGCGCCGCCGGGAAGAGGATCGCCTCCCCGGCCGCCACCACCCGCACCGCCTCCGCGATCTCCTGGACCGGACGCCGCTTGAGCACGAACCCGCTGGCCCCCGCGCTGAGGGCGGCGGTGACGTAGCCGTCGTTCTCGAAGGTGGTGATCACCACGACCTTCGGCGGTTCGGCCGACTCGGCGAGCAGCTGCCGGGTGGCCTCGATGCCGTTGCGGCGCGGCATCCGCACGTCCATCAGGACCACGTCCGGCCGCAGCAGCCGCGCCCGCTCGACCGCCTCGACGCCGTCGGCGGCCTCGCCGATCACCGTGATCCCCGGCCGGGCGCCGAGCAGCATGCGCAGACCGCTGCGGGTCACCTCGTCGTCGTCCGCGATCAGGAGCGTGATGGGGGCGGGGCCGGTCGGGTCCGCCGTGGCGGCTTCGCCCGGGCCGGGGCCGGCGCCGGTCATGCCGACACCCGTACGGGCAGCCGGACCGCCAGTTTCCAGTGCCGCGGGCCGTCCGGGCCGACCTCGATCTCACCGTGCAGCAGCCGCACGCGCTCGGCCAGCCCCGGCAGCCCGTGCCCGGACGTCGCAAACGCCCGCGGCGCCGGGCCCGCGCCCGCCTCCGGCCCCACTCTCGCGTCCGCCTCCGCCCGGGTGCCGGTCCGGTTGACCACGCCGATCTCCAGCACCCGCGGCGCCGCCGTCACCCGGACCTCGATCGGACCGCCCGCCCCGTGCCGCAACGCGTTCGTCAGCGCTTCCTGCAAGATCCTGTACGCCGCCCGGGAGAGCGTCCCCTGGACCTGCGCCAGCCCGCCCGACAGCTCGGTCTCCACCACCGCGCCCGCGTGCCGCAGCCGGTCCAGCAGTTCGGGCAGGTCGGCCAGGGTCCGGGTCGGCGCGGTCTCCGCCTTCTCCTCCCGCAGGACGCCCAGGACGTAGTCCAGGTCCTCCAGCGCGGCCCGGGCCGACTCCTCGATGCTGCGCATCGCGGCCCGCGCCGCCACCGGGTCGGCGGCGAGCACCTCGCCCGCCACCGCCGCCTGGATCGTGGTGGCGGTCAGCGTGTGTCCAATGGAGTCGTGCAACTCGTGTGCCAGCCGGTTGCGTTCGGCCAGGCGCAGCTCCCGTTCCGCCGCCAGCGCGAGCCGCTCCCCCGACGAGGGCCCCAGCAGCCGCGGCGCCAGCCACCGCAGGGCGCCCGTCACCACCGCGCAGACCACCGCCGCCAACAGCAGGCAACCGAGCGCGGCCACCCAGCTTCCCCAGCCGCCGGTCAGCCGCACGGACCGGCCCCACAGCGCCACCCCCGCGTCGGCGCCGAGCCAGTTGCCGGGGAGCACCAGGGTCAGGAAGAGGAGCCCGCCGCTCGCCAGCGCCCCCGCCCACCCCAGTGCCACGTGCAGCAGCAGCCAGAGCGGGGTGCGCCACCGATCGGCGCCGGTCGGCGCGGCGGGCGCCACGGCCGACGCGGCGGCCACCGGATCGGTCACCGGATCGGTCACCGGATCGGGCAGCGGCACCCCGAGCAGCCGTCGGGCGGACACGATCAGCGCCCGCCGCGTGGAGCGGGCCAGCCCCACCGCGCCGATCAACACGGCCCAGAGCGACAGGACCACCACGAGCCGCACGCCCTCCGGGCCGGATCGCCACGCGAGCACCGGCGGCAGCGCGCAGAACAGCAGCGGCAGGCTCGCCAGGGCGCCGCCGTGGGCGAACAGCGCGCCCGCGTACGTGGAGCCGCTCAGCAGCGACCGGAATCCTATGACCATGATCGGGCAAGTATCGCCGCGCGTCCCCTGGCCGTCCTCCCCCGATCGAGGGAGGAACACCTCCCGCCTTACCGCGATGTGCGGGCGGCCCTGCGCGAACCACCCTCGTGTCCTGACCGGTTGACGAAAGGACCGCAGATGAACACGACCGTGCCGGACCACTCGACGCCGCACCACGCGGGACCGCACCCCCCAGCACCGCATCACACCTCACCGCATCACACGCCACCGCATCACACCTCACCGGCGGCCGGGGCCCCCGGCCGCAACGGCCCGGCCGTGGCCGCTCTGTCGTCGGGCATCACCGGTGTGCTGACTTCGGTCGTGCTCGTCGGCGGCCCGCTCGGCGTCCTCGGCCTGGTCCTGGGCGTGGTCGGCCTGCGAACGGCCAAGCGCACCGGCACCGGCCGGGCCGTGGCCATCGCCGCTCTGGTGACGTCGTTCCTCGCGATCGCGATGTCCGTCCTGCTGGCCGTCGGCCTGGCCTGGTACGCCAACCACACGCAGGAGTGCTACCGGCCCGACAGCTTCCGGCAGTACACGCAGTGCGTCCAGCAGCAGCTCAGCGGCAGCTGACCGACTGCCCTCCCCGAACTCCCAGCTCCACGGCAAGGACGGACAGCATCATGCGAAGCGGACGGACAGCATCCCTCGCGGTCGCCGGTGCGGTGGCGGCCCTCGTGTCGGCCCTCGCCCCCGCGACGGCCTCCGGCACATCGCCCTCCTCCCCCACGGCCATGGACCCGCTGCGCCCGTACACGCGGCAGAAACCGCAGTGGCAGCCCTGCGACGCGGGGAGCCCCGCCGCCTTCCGGTGCGCGACGCTCACCGTGCCGCTGGACTACGGCGATCCGGGCGGCAAGACGATCGACATCGCGGTATCGCGGCTGAAGGCGAGCGGCGCCAAGGACCGCCGCGGTGTTCTGCTGCTCAATCCGGGCGGCCCCGGCGGGCCCGGCCTTCGCCTGCCCACCGACCCGTCGATGACCTTCCCGGATGAGGTGAGGAGCCACTTCGACCTCATCGGATTCGACCCGCGAGGCGTCGGCCAGAGCTCTCCCGTCGGCTGCGGTCTGACGCGGGAGGAGCAGAGCATCGCGCGCCCGTACCGGGCCGCGGCCTTCGCGAAGGACGTGGAGTGGGCCCGTACGGTGGCGGACAAGTGCCGGGCCGCGGCGGGTGACACGCTGCGCCACCTCACCACCCGCAACACCGCCCGCGACATGGACGTCATCCGTGCCGTGCTGGGAGAGAAGCGGATCTCCTACCTGGGGTACTCCTACGGCACCTACCTCGGCGCCGTCTACACGCAGATGTTCCCCCGCCGGGCCGACCGGTTCGTGCTGGACAGCGCGACCGACCCGGGCCGGGTCTGGCGGGCATGTTCGAGCAGCTGGCGGAGGGGACCGAGCCGGCGTTCGCGCGCTGGGGCGAGTGGACCGCCGCACGAGACGGCACCTACCACCTGGGGGCGACCCCGGCCGAGGTCCGCGCGGTCTTCTGGGGCCTGGTCGCCCGGGCCGACCGCAATCCCACCGACTCCGGCGACGGCACCGGGCCCCGCAGCGGCGACGACATCCGGTCCGAGCGCGACCGGTTCTTCCACGTCCGGGACGCCGCGGCGTGGGTCGCCGCTCTGAAGAGGGCCGCGGACGGCGAGAAGCCCACCAAGGACACGCACCCGACCCGGACCCCGGGCCGGACACCGAACCCGCCCCCTACCCAGGCCTCATGACCCGTTCGGTCCGCCCGGTCCGCCCGGTCCGCCCGGGCGGGCTCCGAGCCCCGCGACGTCGGCGTTCGGCCGTCCGGTTCCGCCGGACAACGACGCCGCGAGCGCGTGGGCCGTCATGTGCGCGGACACGCCCCCCTGGCCGCGCGATCCCGAGCAGTACCGCCGCGACGCGATCCGCGACAAGGCCCGCTATCCGCTGTACGGCGACTTCGCGTCCGGCATCAAGCCGTGCGCCTTCTGGAAGCGGGGCAGCGAGCCCGCGACGACGGTGGACAACACCGTGGGCGCGCTGATCCTGCAGAACCAGTGGGACCCGCGCACGCCGCTGCCCGGCGGCCTGGCCATGCACCGGGCCCTGCGCGGCTCCCGGATGATCACGGTCGCCGACGGGGAGGGCCACGGCGTCTACGCCCTCGGCAACTCCTGTGCGGACAAGAGCACCACGGCCTATCTGGTCACGGGCAGACTCCCCAGCAAGGACCTGACCTGCCAGGCCCCGACCGAGCGGTAGGAGCAGAACCACCGCCGACGGCCCACGGCAGTCGAACCACAGGCAGTCGAACCACAGGCAGGCGAACCATCGGCAGTCGAACTACCGGAAGGGGCCCTCGTCGACGAACCTGCGCAGCTGGCGGGCGAACGACCTCGCCTCGTCCGGTGGCCAGGCGCTCAACGAGGCCTCGATCCGGTCCGCGAGGCGCTGCCGCATGGTCTCCACCGTGCGCGCGCCCTGCTCGGTGAGGGCCAGGAGTACGGCCCTGCGGTCGGCGGGGTCCGGTTCGCGCCGCACCAGGCCGCCGGCCTCCAGCCGGGACGCGCGCCGGCTGACGCCGGAGCGGTCCAGGCCGATTTCGACGGCCAGGTCGGCGGCGCTGCACGGGCCGGTTCTGGCCAAGCCGCTGAGGACCGGGTAGGTGACCTCGTCCACGGCGTCGCCGAGGTTCTCGGTCAGGGCTTGGTACAGGCCGGCCCGGAGGGTGCGTTTGAGCAGGTCGCCCAGGGCGTCGGCGACCTCGTGTCCCGTCTCGTTCTCCACACCGAAAAGAATAGCGTGCGCCGCGCACGCAGAAGAGGTACTCTCCTCTCAAGCGTGCGTCGCGCACGCAATCTCGCAGGGACTCTCAACCGTGGAGGACACCATGAGCAACACCACGACCGACACCACCACCGACTTCGCGACCCGCACCACGCCCCGCACCCACGCCCGCACCCACACCGACATCGCCACCGCCCTCCGCGATCTCCTCTTCTCCCCGGGGTCCGACCTCGACGAGGTCGCCGACCGGCACTTCGCCCCCGACTACCGCCAGCGCACGGACGGTTCCTGGGCCGACCGCGCCGGATTCCTCGACCACATCGCCCACCTGCGCACGGTGGTGGCGGAGGGCAGCGTCGAGGTCCACGAGGAGCTGAGCGACGGGACCCTGTACGCCGACCGCCACACCGTCCACGTCACCAAGAAGGACGGCTCCACCGTCAGCATGGAGGTCTACCTCTTCGGCGAGTTCGCCCCCGACGGCCGGTTCCGCCGTATCGAGGAGACCACGCTCATGCTGGACGGCGACCCGACGGACCGGAACCTCGGAAGCGCCCGCTGAACACCCCGCGTCGGCGATCCGGGCCCGGCGCCGCCGTCAGGCGATCATGTCCCGGCGGCGCAGCGAGGCCAGACCCGCCACCGTCAGCAGGGCCGCCAGCCCGGTCAGGGCGAGCACCGGTATCCACTCGATGGCCTCGGCCCCGGGCAGCCGGGGCAGGTGCGCGAAGGGCGAGAGGTCCAGGACGGCCTGCGGGAGGTTCAGCGCGGGGCCGACCCAGCCCAGGGCCAGCGCCGCCCCGGCCACCGCCCAGGCGGCCACCGCGAACCGCGGCAGCGCGCCGTACAGCAGCACCGCCAGCGCACCGATCACCCACACCGCCGGGAGCTGCGCCAGGCAGGCCCCCACCGCCGCGCCCACGTCCTGACCGTGCCCGAGGCCGAGCCCGAGCCCGCCCAGGGCCAGGATCACCGCCGACCCGCCGAAGGCGATCGCCAGGTGCCCGCCCGCCCAGGCGAGCCGCCCCACCGCGCCCGCGAGGAGCGGTTCGGCGCGCTGCGCGCTCTCCTCTGCGCCGAGCCGCAGCACCGACGAGACGATGTACAGCGCGGCCACCATCCCCAGCATCCCGGCCATCGCCGCCAGGAAGGCGTCGGTCATCCCGCTCTGCCCGCCCATCCGCTCGATGATCTCGCGGGTCTTGTCGTTGTCGCCGATCAGCTGGGCGACGCCGTCGGTCATCGCGCCGAAGGCGGCGCCGGCCGCGAGGAACCCGGCACTCCACCCCAGCACGCTCCCCCGCTGCAGCCGCCACGCCAGCGCCGAGGTCCCGCCGAGCCGCCCGCGCGCCGGTCCCGGCCGGGCCGCGAGGAAGCTCATCCCCAGATCCCGGCGCCCCGCCAGGACGTACGCGAGGACCACCAGCACCCCGCAGGCCAGGGCGAAAAGACCCAGCACCCACCAGCGTTCGCGGGCGAAGGGCCGTACGTTCTCCAGCCAGCCCAGCGGCGACGCCCAGGTCAGCGCCGCGTCCCCGGAGGCCCGGCCCGCGTCCCCGGCAGCGCGCGCCACGAACGCCGCGCCGAGCAGCGCGCCCGTCAGCCCCTTGGCGAGCCGGGCACTCTCGGTGAGCTGGGCGGCGATCGCGGCGGCGCCGGCGAACACCAGCCCGGTACCGCCGATCGCGGCCGCCAGCGCCACCGCCCCGCCCGTGCCCCGCCCGGCCAGCCCGGCCGCGACCAGCACCACGACGAGGGCGTTGGCGACGAGCGCGGCCAGCAGCGCGGCGGTCAGCGGGGCCCTGCGCCCCACCATCGCGGCGGAGAGCATCTCCTGACGGCCGCTCTCCTCCTCCTCGCGGGTGTGCCGGACCACGATGACCAGGCTCATGACGGCCGCGCACAGCCCGGCGAAGACCCCGCCCTTCCAGGCGCTGAGGGCGCCGACCGAATCTCCGAAGACCGGCCCGTAGACGGCGCGCAGCGAACCGTTGGCATTCATGGTGAGGAGGAGCCGGGCCCGCTCGGCCGCCGTCCCGTACGCCGACTCCAGGGAGGCGGGCATGCTGAGGACCAGCAGCGAGACGACCCCGATCCACACCGGCATCATCACGCGGTCCCGGCGCAGCGCCAGCCGCAACAGGCTGCCGGTTCCGGCGAGTTGGTTCCTCATCGCACGACCCCCGCCCTCTGCGCGTCCTTCTCCGCGTCGCGCTCCGCGTAGTGCCGCATGAACAGCTCTTCCAGCGTCGGCGGGGTGGAGGTCAGCGAGCGGACCCCCGACGCGGCGAGGGCGCGCAGCACGGCGTCCAGCTTGCCCGTGTCGGCCTGGAGCCGGATCTTCAGCCCCCGCACCTCGACGTCGTGCACCCCGGGCAGATGCGCGAGTCCGTTGGGCGGGGCGGCCAGTTCGGCGGTGATCGAGGTGCGCGTGAGATGGCGCAGCTCCGCGAGGCTGCCGCTCTCCACGGTCCGCCCCTTGCGGATGATGCTGACCCGGTCGCAGAGGGTCTCGACCTCGCTGAGGATGTGCGAGCTGAGCAGGACCGTCCGCCCGGCGGCCCGCGCTTCGGCCACGCAGCTCTGGAAGACCTCCTCCATCAGCGGGTCGAGCCCGGAGGTGGGCTCGTCGAGGATCAGCAGATCGACGTCGGCGGCGAAGGCGGCGACGAGGGCGACCTTCTGCCGGTTGCCCTTCGAATACGCGCGCCCCTTCTTGGTCGGGTCGAGCTCGAACCGCTCGATGAGATCGGCCCGGCGGCCCGCGTCGAGACCGCCGCGCAGCCGCCCGTAGAGGTCTATGACCTCGCCGCCGGAGAGGTTGCGCCACAGAGTGACGTCGCCGGGCACATACGCCACGCGGCGGTGGAGGGAGACCGCGTCGGCCCAGGGGTCGCCGCCGAGGAGCTCGGCGGTGCCGGAGTCCGCGCGCAGCAGACCCAGCAGGACCCGGATGGTGGTGGATTTCCCCGAGCCGTTGGGGCCGAGGAAACCGTGGACCTCGCCGGCCGCGACCGAGAGGTCGAGCCCGTCCAGTGCGTGGGTGCGCCCGAACGCCTTGTGGAGTCCGGCGACGCTGATTGCCTTCTTCATGTTCTGAACGTACGCTACTTTCACAATTTTGTGAAGGTTGGAAAGCGAGTAAAGTCAGGAACGTGGCGAACATGGATACGAACACGGACACAGGCACAGGCACGGACGCGGACACAGGCACAGGCACAGGCACGGACGCGGACACGGCAGCGGCGGACTCCGCGGCGCGCGACGAGGAAGCGGTCTCCCGCTTCGTGGAGCGCTTCGCCTCGCAGCTGTCCGAGGCGGGCATGCAGCGCATGGCCTCGCGGGTCTTCGCCGCGCTGCTGGCCAGCGACGGCGGCGCGATGACCTCGGCCGAGCTCAGCCTGGCCCTGCAGATCAGCCCGGCGGCGGTATCGGGCGCGGTCGGCTACCTCACCCAGGTCAACATGGTCAGCCGGGAGCGCGAGCCGGGCTCCCGCCGCGACCGGTACGTCCTGCACAACGAGCTCTGGTACGAGACCTTCACCCGCCGCGACCATGTCCTGGCCCTCTGGGAGAAGACCCTGCGCGAGGGTGCGGCCGGCCTCGGACCGGACACCCCCGCCGGGAGCCGCATCGCCGAAACGGCGGCCTTCTTCGAGTTCCTCCAGGGCGAGATGATGGCCATGATGGACCGCTGGCGCGTCCACCGCGCCACCCTCGACCTGCCCTGAGACCTACCCGGCCCGCGCGGTCGACCCGGCCCGTCCCGACCGCCCGCCGGTGCCCGGCCCGAGCCGCCCGCGCCCCAGCCTCCGCGCCCCCGGCGCCCACACCAGACACCGCGCCCCCCGCAACGCCCCGCACGCCCCCACCCCGCCCGGTTCGCCGCCCCCGCCCGCCAGCCAGACCACCCCGTCCCCCGCCGACCCCGGCGGCCAGGGCCGCGTCGGCAGGACCCGCCGGCCGAGCAGCCCCGGGGTCACCACGCCCCCACCCTCCCCGAGCAGCACCACCGGGGCACCCAGCGCGCTCCGGTACCCGGCGACCCGGCACGGCCTCCAGGGCAGCGGGCTCCGCAGCGCGCGCCCGGCCCACCAGGCGACGTACAACTCGCGCACCCCGAGCACCACCGGGCTCAGCAGCACCACCAACAGCAGCGCCCCCACGGCTCGCGGCCGCACCAGCGCGCACCCGGCCACCGCGGGCCACCAGAACACCGGCAGCAGGCACAGGAACACCCCGTCCCGCCGCCACCCGCTCAAGGCGTCCCGCAGAGCCCCCTCATCAGGCCCCGCACCAGCCGCCGAACCCGCCGCCGAACCCGCCGCCGCACCCGCCACGGCACCCGCACCCGCACCCGCCTCCGCACCCGGAACGCCCACCGCCACCGCCACCCCCCTCACCGCGGCAGCGTGAGCCCCCACGCCCCCGGCCGCAAGGTCCACGTCCGGCGCCGCACCGGCCCGGCCTCGGCGTGGTCGGCGCGGTAGCGGAAATCCGCCCCCGAAACCGTCACGGACAGTCCCCGCCCGATCACCGCGGGCCCGGCGTCCACCATCCGGACAACGACTTCGACCAATCCGTCCCGCGCACCCACGGCCACGTCCGCCACGGCCTGGTCCACATCGCTGACCAGCACTCCGTCCGCCTCCACCCGCAGCCGCAGCCGCTGCACGGGCGCCGCGCCGCGCCCCACGGGCGGCCGCACCAGCGTCCGCACCAGCGACCGGCACGCACTCCACACCGCCAGCGCCCCGGCCGCCCCGGCGCCCGGCGCGGCGGCCCGCGCCACAGCGGCCCCGGCGACGGCACCGGACCCGGGCCCGCCTCCCGCGCGCCCCCTCACCCCGACGGCCGAACCACCCGAACCGGCGATCCGCAGACCCCCCAGCACGACCCCGTCGCTGTCGTCGACCAGCAGGTCACGCGTGCGCACGACCCCGTCGAGCACGGCCCGCGCCCCCGCCACCGCACCCACCGGCACGCCCAGCGAACGCGCCAGCGACAGCGATCCGGCGGCGCCCACGGGCACCAGCGCCAGCGCCGCGTCCGCCAGCTCGCGGCGCCGGTGCAGCAGGCCCACGGCGCGCACCAGCGCCTGGTCGTCACCCACGATCACCGGCTGCCGATGACCCCGGCGGGCAAGGGCCCGCGCGAACTCCTCAAGGCTCTCGGGGAGGCAGATCTTCGCCGCCGCCCCGGCCGACAAGACATCCTTCGCGATCCGCACGGACTCGCCGTCGAGGCGGCGGGCGACCGGGTCGACGAGCACGAGCAGGCCGCCTACCGGCGCGCCCGCATGGCTCATGGTGGGCTCTGGAGCCGACACCTCGGTCCTTCCTCGGGTAGCATCTTTGTGCAAGAGGCCCTTGCGCTATTGCGCCAGGGCCTTCGTCTATTCCGGGGCACCGGTCCGACGGCTCAGCCTGCGGTGTACATCGTCGTACGCCCCCTGACCTTGGACATGCCCCATCCGGAAGAGGTGTACGCCTGTGCCCGCTCTTGTGCTGCTCGGAGCTCAGTGGGGTGACGAGGGCAAGGGAAAGGCCACCGACCTGCTCGGTGGATCCGTCGACTATGTAGTGCGTTACCAGGGTGGCAACAACGCCGGTCACACCGTCGTCGTAGGCGACCAGAAGTATGCACTGCACCTTCTCCCTTCCGGCATCCTCTCCCCCGGATGCACCCCGGTCATCGGCAACGGTGTCGTCGTCGACCCGGCCGTCCTGCTCTCCGAGCTGCGCGGCCTGAACGAGCGCGGCATCGACACCTCCAAGCTGCTCCTGAGCGGCAACGCGCACCTCATCACGCCGTACAACGTCACCCTCGACAAGGTCGGCGAGCGCTTCCTCGGCAAGCGGAAGATCGGCACGACCGGCCGTGGCATCGGCCCGACGTACGCGGACAAGATCAACCGCATCGGCATCCGCGTCCAGGACCTCTACGACGAGTCGATCCTGGTCCAGAAGGTCGAAGCGGCCCTCGAGGGCAAGAACCAGCTCCTCGCGAAGCTGTACAACCGCCGCGCGATCGACGCCGCCCAGATCGTCGAGGAGATGCTCGGTTACGCGGAGCTGATCAAGCCCTACGTCGCCGACACGACCCTCATCATCAACAACGCGCTCGACGAGGACAAGGTCGTGCTGTTCGAGGGCGGCCAGGGCACCCTGCTCGACGTCGACCACGGCACGTACCCCTTCGTCACCTCCTCGAACCCGACCGCGGGCGGCGCCTGCACCGGTGCGGGCGTCGGTCCGACGAAGATCTCGCGCGTCATCGGCATCCTCAAGGCGTACACGACGCGTGTCGGCGCGGGCCCGTTCCCGACCGAGCTGTTCGACGCGGACGGCGAGGCGCTGCGCCGCATCGGCGGCGAGCGCGGTGTCACCACCGGCCGTGACCGCCGCTGCGGCTGGTTCGACGCCCCGATCGCGCGCTACGCGACCCGCGTGAACGGCCTGACGGACTTCTTCCTCACCAAGCTCGACGTCCTCACCGGCTGGGAAGAGATCCCGGTCTGCGTGGCGTACGAGATCGACGGCAAGCGCGTCGAGGAGCTGCCGTACTCGCAGACCGACTTCCACCACGCGAAGCCGATCTACGAAAACTTCCCGGGCTGGTCCGAGGACATCACCAAGGCGAAGACCTTCGACGAGCTGCCGAAGAACGCCAAGGCGTACGTCAAGGCCCTCGAGGAGATGTCGGGCGCCCCGATCTCCGCGATCGGCGTCGGCCCCGGCCGCACCGAGACGATCGAGATCAACTCGTTCCTGTAGCCGGACGGGCGGCCCCCCGGGCCGCCACCCTGTACGACCCCCGAGGGGCGGACCGCCGCGCGCGGTCCGCCCCTCGGGCGCGTCGGGGGGTCATGGGCCCGGTGGCGGCCCCTGACCCGGGCCGGGTTCAGGAACGGGTCCAGGAACGGGTCCGGGAGCGGGTCCGGGAGCGGGTCCGGGAGCCGGTCCGAGCAGCCGTACGTCGGCAGCGGCCAGTTCGGCCCCGGTGAAGGCCCCGTGCTCAGCTTCGTACCGGTCCAGGTACCGGCCGAGGAGCGCGCTGCGGATCTGACGATCCACGACCTCCGGCGTGACGATGACGCGCGTGGTTCCCGGCATGGCGCGAGCGTATGACGCTCCGCACCGGGCGGGTGGATGTGGTCCGCGTACCACCCGTCCGGGTGACGCCTGGAACAATCGGGCTAGCGAGCCGCCGGTCCGTCCAGGCGGTTGCGGTCGATGGTGAGGGTTTCGCCGCCCCAGGTCTCCTTCACGTTGCCCGCGAACTGGTGGATGCGCGCGTCCTTCGGCCACAGGCCGGCGGTCAGCGGGCCCTGGTCGGCCGTCGTCTCCCGCTGGTCCCAGCGCGCGTACCAGAGCGCTTCCGGCAGCGGGGAACGGCCCGCGCGGGCCGCTTCGGCGAGGTCGCGGACCCCGGAGCCGAGGCTGGAGTAGAACCCGGCCCGGTAGCCGGACGCCTTCAGCTCCCGCGTCCAGCCCACCACCGCGTCGACGACGGCCCGCCCGCATTCGGGGGCCGGGTCCTTGACGGCGTACGACTCGATGTCCAGGTACACCGGGCTGTCCTCGCCGATGCCCAGCGCGGTGAGCGCCCGTACCGCCTCCCGCGCCTGGGTCCGGCCCTGGTCGAGGGCGCGGGCGGGCTCGAAGCGCTCGGTCTTGTGCGGGTAGTCGTTGCAGGGCGCCTGCATGCCGACGTGCGCGGGGATCAGCCTCCAGCCCATGGCGCGGACCTGACGGACCCACTCGGGGGTCAGTTCCGGCTGCGCACAGTGCCGTTGGCTGCCGCTGACGTAGATGCCGACGGCCCGGTACGGGGAGGTGCCGTACCAGGCGCGCATCACCTTCACCGGCGGCGCGGCGCAGGCGTCGAAGCCCAGGCCGTGGATCACCTCGGTGGGCGAGGGGGCGGGGGTGGTCATGCCGAGGAGGGCGAGGGAGGCAGCGCTCAGGCCGAGGTTCCGCAGAAGAGTGCGCACCGACCGGGACCCTGCCGCCCGGGTGCGCCCAAGTGGGGGACCGGTCCGGCGTGTCGGCGCGCGATCACCCCTTCCGGTGGGCGGCGCGCGCGTCTTGACGCCGGCGGGCGCTCCCGTGGGCCGCGGGGAACACACCCTTTTTGTACGTCGCCTGCTCACCCGGATCGGCTTGGCCCGGCCACCGCTCCGCCGGGCGTGGAGCACCACTCCCCGCCCCCACCCGACACGCGGAGCGCCCCGGCACGCACAGGCGGGGGCCGGAGGCCGGAGGCCCTGCCGCCGCATGGCCGCCGCCGGTCCGATGCGGGTGGAGCGGGATGAGTGCCGGGCGGGCTCAGAGTCCCTCGGGAGTCGGGGCCATCCGCCAGCCGAGGGTGTTCCCGGTCCGGCCCGGGCCCTCAAGGGCGCTCCTTCGTCGCGTCGCTGCGCGATGGCCTACGGCCACCCTTGACCGCCCGCGCCGGACCGGCAGGCATCAATGCCTGGCGGAGGGCCCCGACGAAAGACGCCCGGGGGGACCACCCGTTCCTCCGCCCCGGGTCGGCCGGTGCGGCCGGGTCCAGGAGTGCGCCCACGATCGCTACGCGCTCCTCCCGGCACGGCGACCACAGACCGCAGGGAGCCGAGGCCCCCAGACGGCCATCCCCTCTTCTCCCGGCTCTGCGACCGTCCGTCCGTCCGTCCGAAGTGGATCCGGGTCAGGGGCCGCTCGTGACCGGCTACACCTCGTTGAAGCCGCGCGACGCGTCGTAGACGTCGGTCTCGATGACGATGACGAAGAACCTCGTCACGACGTAGTGGACCATCACGTGGTCTTCCCACGCCCCGCGCGTCACAGGGTCCTCCGTGTAAACGAGGTGAGTGCCTTCGCCTTCAGGCTCATCCGTGATCCTGTCGACGATCCGCTGGAACGCCTCCCGGTCCGTGGCCGGCATGTAGTCGTCGACGAACCGCGCGACCTGTTCGGTGAACTGCACACGTCTTTTCATCACATCGGAGCGTATGGACGGGGGAAGATCCCCGCCTGGAATATCGGGCGCCCCCGACCCGCCTCGGGACCCGTCCGACCGAAGTGGGGCCGGGGCAAGCGGCGCAGGCCGACCGAACCCGGCCGTCCTGGGGGCACCAGCCGGGACCGGCCGGCAGTCGCTGATCACAGAGGAGCGCGGAGCGATCGGCCGCGGTCGGTCTAGCACGCACGGCGGGTGCGGGAGGGACGGCGGGCGGCCCATGCGGTCCTGTCGCCCGGGCCCGCCCCCGGCGGACCGGACAGCCCGTGGCGTTCCGGGACGTGCCGGTCGGTCAAGGGTGGCCGCAGGCCATCGCGCAGCGACGCGACGAAGGAGCGCCCTTGAGGGACCGGTGCGGCCCGGAAGGACACTCGGATGACCGGTCCGCCTCCGGTCACTTCCCGATCCGGGCCCGGCGGAGCCGGCCCACCGGCCCGGGGGTCCCGGCGGCTACGTCTCGTCGGTTGCCGGCACGATGAATCCCCGCACAGGCTGGGGACCACGCCTGTCCGGTTGCTCCGGCTGCTCCCGCTGCGCGCGCAGCCGGGCGACGATGTCCGCGTACCTGGGATCAGTCCACTCGGTCATGCGCGGAGCCCAGCCCTTCGGCTTCTTCGGGATGATGACGATCGGTCCACGATCGTCGTCCGAGTGCGGGCACTCGGCCGCCACCGAGACGAGCGAGTCCCTCGGACCCCGCCACAGGTCCAGGTCAACCGTGAATCCAGCGGCCTCGATGGCCGCGATCGTCCGCATCAGGCTGTCTGAGCCGCGGCCTGGTGCGGCCACTCGCTCAACGGGCCTGTTCCTGTCTCTGGTGCTGTTGTGCGCGGCGGCGGGCCTGGTGCTGGTCTTCTTCGGCGAGCAGGTCGCGGACCGCTTCGGCGAGGGCGACGGCCTTCGGCCAGCCGTCCGGGAGGCGGACCGCGATGTGCCATGCGGCCAGGGCGGCCGCGGCCGCCAGGGTTCGACGGCCTTCGGCCTGAAAGTGGAAGCATCGGACGCCGTGAGCGACGAGGCCGCCGCCGTCGCTCAGGTAGGCGATCCAGCCCGCGGTGACCGCACTGTCCGGCGGCTGCTCCGCGTGGGCGAGTACGTACGCCGCTTCCTGGGCGAGCCGCGACTCCCGGCTCACCGCAGGCTCCGCCGGACCGGCTCGCACGCCGGGTCCCGGAGGTCGTGCACCCAGTCCGAGGGGCGGGCTCCGGACGCCGAGTGCCGGATGAACTCCCGCCCGCCGCTCCGGATGGGGCGGTCGCAGACCGCACAGATCCGGAGCGGAGCCGTACTCACAGCCCCACCAAGGTGTCCGGCGCCGCTGTGAACTCCAGGCCGTTGGCCGCCCGGACGTATGCGGTGCGGGTGTTTTTCGGGGTTCCGGCGACCGTGCCGACGTACTCCTCGACCACGGCCATCAACTCACCCTCTCGGTCCGATTTGGGGTCACGGACCCGCCGGTGCAGGAGGGGGTGGTCGACGTGTCCGAAGGCTTCGAGCGACCTGCTCTCGCGTACTTCCATCCCCGTGCTCCCTACCGTCGTAGACGGGCGGGACCGTCCCGCACTCTCGTCGCTCCGTGTGAAGAGAGAACCGCAGTCGGTCCTCCGCGAGTACCGTTGAAGGGTCGGAGAACCATGCAACCCATGCACCTGTCGGGAGTTGCACATGGCACAGGACTCGCGCACACCGAATGCCGGGCTGAGAAACCTCCTTGAGCAGGCCGGCTGGTCCCGGACCCAGCTCGCAATGATCGTCAATCGCATCGGCGCAGAGGCTGGACTCGCCCTCTCCTACGGCCAGCCAGCCGTTTCCCAATGGGTCGCCGGACACCAGCCGCGACCACGGGTCAGGGCCATCGTCGTCGAGGCGTTCGAACGGAAGCTCGGTCGGCCGGTCACCTACGCCGAGGCGGGCTTTCCCGCCGCCCGCGGCGCCGAGGACCCGGACGTGGTCCGAGAACTCGTAGACCTGGGAAGGGCGGACATGGATCCCTCGCGGCGGCGCGTCATCGCGGCCGGCGTCTTTTCCGCGGCGCTCGCCATCCCACTGTTCCCGACGCTCGCCCGGGCCGACAGCCCGGACCCCGTACGGCCCGGGAAAGCCACCACCCGTGTGGGGCAGGCCCAGGTCGACGCCGTCCAGATCATGACGGACCGGATCGCCGGCATCCTCGACGAACTCGGGGCCGGGCACGCCCGTCCCATGGCCGCGGCGTTCCTCGTCAACACCGTCGGCCCGTGGCTCAAGGCCGAGGCCGCCGCACCCGTCCGGCGCGGGATGCTCGCCGCCGCCTCGGACCTCGTCTACCTCACCGGGTGGATGGCCATGTTCGAGCGCCAGCACCGGCTCGGTCAGGACTACTACCTGTCCGCGCTGAAACTCGCTGGAGAGGCGGAGGAGCACGTGACCTACTGCCGCACGCTGCGCGGCATGTCGTTGCAGGCTTCGAACCTCGGCTACGGTCGTCGGGCCCTGGAACTCGCCGACTCCGCCGCCGAGGCGGCCCCGGCCGCAGGCCCGCGGCTCGTGGCCTTCCTGCGGGGGCAGCAGGCCCATGGCGCCGCCATGGTGGGCGACAAGCGGCAGGCCTTCGCGCGGCTGCGGGAGGCGGAGGAGGCGCTCGGCCGCGCCGATGACCGCAGGGAGAACATCGGCGGGTACGACCGCACCGCCTACCTGTTCCACGTCGCACACGTGCAGAACGAGACGAAGGACGTCCCCGGTTCGGTGCGCACCCTGCGCGAGTCCATCCGTGTGCAGCCCGCCAACGAACGCCAGGGGCGCTTGCACGCCTACGGGCTGCTGGCTCAACGGCAGCTGTCCATCGGCCATGTCGAAGCCGCGTGCGAGTCGTGGGGCCGGTTCCTCGACGACTACGAGGCACTGTCGTCGGCGCGCGGCGACGAGCACTTCGAGGTGATGAACCTTCGGCTCCGTCCGCATGGTGGCGTGCGGGCGGTACGCGAACTGCGCGAGCGAGCAAAGCTCGTGGGCACGCTGAAGGGGTAGGCCGGACCCGGGCTACCCTGACGGCCTCATGACGACGAGGACTCTGTATCTGCTCTGTTCGGCCGCGCCGCCCGTGTTCGAGGTGGCCGGGGTCATCGAAGAGGCGCAGCGTCGGGGATGGGACGTGTGCCTCGGGCTGACGCCAACGGCGGCCGAGTGGCTGGAGGACGGCGCTCCCGGGCTCGCCGCCCTCACCGGGCATCCCGTGCGCTCGCGGTACAAGCGGCCCGGCGAGCCGGACGTGTGGCAGGTGGCGGACGCGGTGCTCGTGGCCCCGGCGACGATGAACACCGTCAACTGCTGGGCCCTGGGGATCACCGGCACGTGGCTCGTCGGGTTCGTCGCGGAAGCCATCGGCAAGGGCATCCCGATGACCGTGATGCCCTGCGTGAACTCGACTTACGCCCAGCATCCGCAGTTCGCGCTGTCGCTGGAGACCCTGCGGACTTCAGGAGTGCGGGTGTTGTTCGGGGCGGCCGGATTCGAGCCGAATCAGCCCGGGGAGAAGCGGCCGTATCCGTGGGGGACGGCGCTGGACGCGGTCGGGGAGCCGGTCCGTAGAGACAGGGGGTACCCCTCGCTACCAGGCCAGTTGGGCGATCTCCTCCGAGACCACCGCGCAGGCGTCCGCCGCCGGGTCGATCAGGGGGAAGTGACCGACGCCGTCCAGCATCGTCAGGCCGACCATCTCGCCCGCGTGTGCGGCGGCCGCCACGTACGCCTCCGACACCTCGTGCGGGACCACGATGTCGTCGCGGCCCTGTACGACGGCCGTGGCGATGCCGGTCGGGAGGAGGGCGGCCGGGTCGGCGTACGGGAGGCGGTCGGCGAAGTACTGCGGGCCGCCCAGGAGTTGGGACGAGGCGCCGCCGCAGACACCCCGTGACTCCGCCTCGGTGAAGTCCGCGATGGGGGCCAGCGCCACCACGCCGCGCAGCTGCGGCGGGAAGGGCAGCCGCCAGGGGGAGCCGGCGGGCAGGACGTGGCGGGCAGCCGCCCACAGGGCGAGGTGGCCGCCCGCCGAGTGGCCGGTGATCACCATGCGGCGCGGGTCGATGCCGGGGAGGGCGGTCGCCGCCAGTGCGGGGAGGGCGTCCAGGGCGGCCGCGACGTCGTCGAAGGTTTCCGGCCACCGGCCCGCCACCGGGCCACCTTCGGCGTCCTGCCGCGGAAGGGAACTGCCGCGCCGGTACTCGATGTTGGCGACCGCGAAACCCTGGCGGGCCAGGAAGTCCGCGAAGGGCGTGATGTGGCGGCGGTCGTACGGGGCGCGCCAGGCGCCCCCGTGGAGGACGGCGACCAGGGGCGCGGGGCCCGGGCCGGGGGCGCGCGGGGTGTAGAAGTCGATGACCTGGTCGGGGTGGTCCCCGTACGCGGCGGTGGTGTCGGGGGCGACCGGCGGGTGGGAGAAGGCCGACGCGGCCTCGGCAGCGTCACGTTCCACTGCGGGGTCCGTCATCAGCTCAACCTCCGGTAACGCGTGGGACAGCGGGGACAGCAGAGTCGGCGGGTACAGGTGTTCCGGGCAGAGCGGGACCGTATCAGGCTGGAACCTGCCGTTCCGTGCCACCCCGGGCGTACGGGGGCGCATATGCGGGGGCGGGCGGAGCCGTAGCCCCGCCCGCCCCCTTGCCGTGACGTTTCGCCGCGACATCACTCGTATATGTGACCCAGTCACCGACCCAGTACGTCGCCCAGCGTCCGGGCGGCCCGCTCCGCGTCGGCGAAACCGACGTACAGCGGGGTGAAACCGAACCGCAGCACGTCGGGGGCCCTGAAGTCGCCCACGACGCCGCGCGCGATCAGCTCGGCCATGACGGCGGAGGCGTTCTCGGTGCGCAGCGACACCTGGCTGCCGCGCTCCGCGTGCGCGGCCGGGGTGACCGGCTCGACCGCGCCCGGAGGCACGTACGCCGCGACGCATTCCAGGAAGAAGTCGGTCAGGGCGAGGGACTTGGCGCGGACGGCCTCGACCGTCACGCCCTCCCAGGCGTCCAGGGCCGCTTCGAGGGCGAGCATGGAGAGGATGTCCGGGGTCCCGACCCGGCCGCGGAGCGCGCCCTCGGCCGGGGTGAAGCCGGGGGTCATCGCGAAGGGGTCCGCGTGACCGTTCCAGCCGGGCAGGGGCGAGTCGAAGTCCTGCTGGTGGCGGGCGGCGATGTAGAGGTACGCGGGGGAACCCGGGCCGCCGTTCAGGTACTTGTACGTGCAGCCCACGGCGAGGTCGACGGCGTTCTCGTCGAGGTTCACCGGGAGGGCGCCGGCGCTGTGGCACAGGTCCCAGACGGTGACCGCGCCCGCGGCGCGGGCCGCCGCCGTGAGGGCCGGGAGGTCGTGCAGGCGGCCGGTGCGGTAGTCGACGTGGTTGAGGAGGACGACGGCCGTGGCCGGGCCGAACGCCTCGGCGGCGCGGTCCGGGTCGACGGGGACGATGTTCAGGCCGGTCATGCGGGCGGCGGAGGCCGCGATGTAGCCGTCGGTCGGGAAGGTGGCCGCGTCGACCAGGAGGTCGGTGCGGCCCTCGCCCGCGAGGCGGGCGGCGCCGACCAGGGCCTTGAAGAGGTTGACGCTGGTCGAGTCGCCCACGACGGTCTGGCCGGGGGCCGCCCCGATGAGGGGGGCGATGCGGTCGCCGATGCGCTGGGGGGCGGTCCACCAGGTGCCCTCGCTCCAGGACCGGATGAGGTCCTGGCCCCACTGGCGGGTCACGACGTCGGCCGTCGCGGCCGCCACGCCTGCCGGGAGGGCGCCGAGGCTGTTGCCGTCCAGGTAGACGAGGTCCTCGGGGAGCTCGAAGCGGGTGCGCAGCTTGGCCAGGTCGTCCTGGGTGTCCAGCTGGGCGGCGCGGGCCTGGAGGGCGGCTGCGCCGGGCGTCTCGGGGCTCCGCCCCGCATCCCGCTCCTCAAACGCCGGAGGGGCTGAGTGGGTGCCCGTCGGAGGGGCTGATTCCGCCGCAGCGGGCGTCGGGGTCTCAGACATGGCTGCGGGCCGTCCAGAGCTCCGGGAAGACGTTCTTCGTGGCGCGCTTCTCCAGCCAGGCCACGCCCGCCGAGCCGCCCGTGCCCGTCTTCGCGCCCATCGCGCGGCGGGTCGCGACCAGGTGGTCGTTGCGCCAGCGCCAGACCAGCTCCGCGACGTCCGTCAGGACCTCGCCGAGGCGGTGCAGGTCCGTGTGGGTGTCCGGGGCGGAGTACAGCTCGGTCCAGACCGCCTCCACGACCGGGGAGGGCTCGTACCGCTGGGTCAGGTCGCGGGACAGGACGGAGGCCGGGATCCGCAGGCCGCGGCGGGAGAGCAGGCGCAGGACCTCGTCGTAGAGGCTGGGCTCGGCCAGGGCCTTCTCCAGCTCCGCGTACACGCGCGGCGCGCCGCGGTGCGGGACCAGCATCGACGCGGACTTCTCGCCCAGGAGGAACTCCATGCGGCGGTACATCGCGGACTGGAAGCCGGATCCCTCGCCGAGGGCGCCGCGGTACGAGTTGAACTGGGCCGGGGTGAGCTGGGCGAGGGGGCGCCAGGAGGCGTTGAGGGCCTCCAGCTCGCGGAGTGAACGTTTCAGCGCGTCCACCGCGACGGGGAGGTCGTCCTCGCGCAGCGCGCGGGCCGCCGTCTCCCACTCGTGCACGATGACCGTGAACCACAGCTCCATGACCTGGGTGGTGACCAGGAAGACCATCTCGCCCGGGTCGTCCGAGCGCAGGTGCTGGAGGTGGGTGAGGACATCCGCCTGGACGTAGTCCTCGTAGGGGGTCGTGCCGGCGAAGTCGAGGTTCGGGGTATCCGAACCGCCCACTCCGGAGGCATCAAGGTATTCCGACATCGCTGTCTCCTCGATATGAACTTCCGGGTAGCGGTCCGCCCCTTCCTGCTGGGTGAGTGGAGCTCCGGTCCCCTGCTCGCATCATAGGCCGGGGGCCCACGGGGCCCGCCAGTGGAAGGTGACCACCTTCACACCCTCCCCGGCGGGCCCGGAGGAGACGCGGGCCTCAGTTCAGGGTGTCGGCCGCGGTCGCCGAGGAATCGCGCAGGAAGGTCGCGCAGCGCTCGTACTCCGCGTCCTCGCCGATGGCGTGCGCGGCCCGCGCGAGGGCGTGCAGGGCGCGCAGGAAGCCGCGGTTCGGCTCGTGCTCCCACGGCACCGGGCCGTGGCCCTTCCAGCCGGCGCGGCGCAGCGAGTCCAGGCCGCGGTGGTAGCCGGTGCGGGCGTACGCGTACGACTCCACGGGGCGGCCGGCCTCGAACGCGTCGTCCGCCAGGCGCGCCCAGGCGAGCGAGGAGGTCGGGTACTTCGCGGCCACCTCGGCCGGGTCGGTGCCCGCGGCGAGGGCCTCGCGCGGCTCGGGGTCGTCGGGCAGGTGGGTCGGGGCAGGGCCACCGAGCAGGTTCTCGTGAATCGACATGGCCCCAGTCTGCGGTACTCGCGGCCCCGTGGTGGGGGGCCCACCACACCGGGGGTCAGGTGTGTGCCCGGCACACCTCCCCCCGCGCGGGGGCCACACCGGACCGTGGGAGGGCAGTCGGCCTTCGACTCGACGTTCTTTACGGGGGAACAGCATGACCACCACGATCACCAGGAGTCCTGTCCAGACACGCCCGCGGAGCCGGATGGGGCCCGCAGGCGTCGGCACGGACCGCGCCCACCAGGCCGCGGCGGACCTGTGCGGGGCCGTCTTCGGCTCGCTGCGGCGCCGGGACCAGCGGGAGCGCGGCCTGCAGTACGTACGGGGGCTGCTCGCGACCCCCGGCCGCAAGTCCATCCGCAACATCGCGCAGCAGATCGGCGGGCCCGCCGCCGAGCAGAGCCTGCACCACTTCATCGCCGGTTCCACCTGGGACTGGCAGCCGATCCGCGCGGCCCTCTCGCAGTACCTGGAGCAGTCCTCGCCGCTGACGGCGTGGGTGGCCCAGCCGATGGCGATCCCCAAGGGCGGGGAGCACTCGGTGGGGGTGGGGCGCCAGTACGACGCGCACCGCGGGCAGATGTTCCGGGGGCAGCAGGCCTTCGGGATCTGGTTCACCTCGGCCGATGTGGTCACGCCGGTGGGCTGGCGGCTGTACCTCCCGGAGGACGGGGCCGGCGCCGGGGGCGGCCGGGCCGGGGCGCCGGAGGGCGGCGAGCGGGCCGGGGAGACGTACGAGGAGTGCGCGGTGACCGGGGTGCTGGACACCGTGCGCCAGGTCGCGATGCCGCCGCGGCCGGTGCTGCTGGACATCCCGAACATCGGCACCCGGTCCACGATGAACCGGTTCGCCGACGCGAAGCTGCCGGTGCTGGCCCGGATCAGCCCGGCCGCCCGGCTGCTGGTGACCGACCCGGCGCTGCCCGGGCACGGCGCGGGGACGCTGGCCGCGCGGGACGTGCTGCAGAACGTACGGGCGCTGCGCACGCCGGTCGAGTGGGCCGACCCGCTGTACCCGGGGCAGCGGCGGACCTCGCTGGTGGCCGCGGTGCGCGTGATGATGCCGGACCCCTCGCCCGCGCGCCGGCGCCACCTGACGCTGCTCGGCGAGTGGACCGACGCGCGCAGCCAGCCCTCGCAGCTGTGGGTGTCGGACCTGGCCCGGCCGGTGCCGGTGACCCCGGCGGTGCTGCTGCGGATGACGAAGCAGGCGCGGCGGGTGTCGGCGACCTCGGCGCGCAGCGTGCAGGAGGTCGGGCTGCGGGACTTCGCGGGGCGCTCGCTGTCGGGCTGGCACCGGCACGTGACGATGGCCTCGGTGGCGCACGCGGCGCGCTGCCTCTCGGAAACCGGGATGCCGGTCGGGCGGGACCTTGTCTAGGGTCGGCCCGTAGATCATGCGCCCGGTCCGCAACGCGGGCCGGGCGCCCTGGGGTTGGTAGCGACGGGGGTTCGTTGTGCACAGTGCTGTGGTCACCGCGGAGGGCGACCGGATCAGGTGGGTCGAGCTGGCCGGGGAGGAACCGGCGCGGGTCTACCTGCACGGGCTGGGCTCCACCTCGCCCGCGTACTTCGCGGCGAGCGCGACGCACCCCCGCCTCGCCGGGCGCCGCTCCCTGCTGCTGGACCTGCTGGGGCACGGGCACAGCGACCGGCCCGAGGAGTTCTCGTACACGCTGGAGGCGCATGCCGACGCCGTCGCCGCGGCCCTGCGGGACACCGGGGTCGCCGGGGGCGAGGTGATCGCGCACAGCATGGGCGGGGCCGTGGCGATCGTGCTGGCCCACCGGCATCCGGAGCTGGTCTCCCGGCTCGTCCTCGTCGACGCCAACCTCGACCCCGTACCGCCGCCCGCGCCCGGCAGCCCGGTGCCGGCCGGGAGCAGCGGGCTCGCCTCCTACACGGAGGAGGAGTTCCTCGCGGGCGGCTGGGCCGAGGTGCGGGACCGGGTCGGCGCGCACTGGTGGTCGACGATGCGGCTGGCGGGGCGGACCGCCCTGCACCGCACCGCCGTTCACCTCGCGGCGGGGACCGTTCCCACGATGCGGGAGCTGCTGCTGGGGCTGCGGATCCCGCGCACCTTCCTCTATCCGGCCGAGGACGGCGGGCTCGCGGGCGCCGCCGAGCTGGAGGCGGCGGGGGTGTCCGTCGTGGCGGTCGAGGACTGCGGGCACAACATCATGCTGGACAACCCGGACGGGTTCGCGGGCGTGGTGGGCGCGGCGCTGGCCACGTCGGTGTACGTGCTCGACGGGCGCCGGATCGACACGCTGGAGGACTTCTGGCGGGAGATCGGCGAGGCCGTGAACGGGCCCGAGGGGTACTTCGGCCGCAATCTCGACGCCTTCAACGACTGCCTGCGGGGGGACTACGGGACGCCGGACGACCGGGACTTCCTCTTCGAGTGGTACGACCACGAGCTGTCCCGGGAGCGCCTCGGACACGCCGAGACCGCCCGCCAGCTGGAGCTGCGGCTGACGCGCTGCCACCCCACCAACCGGGAGAGCGTCGCGGAGAAGCTGGCGGCCGCGCGGCGCGGGGAGGGGCCGACGGTCTTCGACTGGCTGACGGAGATCATGGAGGACCGGGCGCCGGGGGCGCTGCGGCTGCGCTGAACCCGGCTTCGGCGCGGGCGGGGGCGGGGGCGGGGGCCGCTTCGGCGGGCGGGGGCTACGTCGGGGGGCGGGTGCGGACCAGGACCTCGCGGGTGCGGCGCAGGCGCAGGGCCATCTGGATCTCCAGGGCCTGGGCGGGCTTCTGCCAGCCCTCGCCCAGGAGTTCGGCGATCCGCTCCAGGCGGCGCGACACGGTGTTGGCGTGCACGTGCAGCGCCTCGGCCGCGTGGGTGGGGCTGCCGCCCGACTCGAAGTACGCCTCCAGGGTGCGGGTCAGCTCGGTGAAGCGGGCCGCGTCGTACTCCAGGACCGGGCCTAGGGCCTGCGCGACGAAGGCGTCCACGTCGTGGTCGGCGGACAGCAGCAGCCCCAGGAAGCCGAGTTCGCGCAGCGAGGCGGTGCCTCCGGCGCCGTCGAGCGCGGTCAGCGCGTCCAGGCAGCGCGCGGCCTCCTCGTACACGCCCGCCACCGCGGAGGGACCCTTCGCCGGGCCCGCCGCGCCCGTGGAGACCGGGTGGCCGAGCAGCGGGGTGACCTCCCTCGAGACCTGCCGGGCCGCCGCGGAGGCGTCGTCGCCGGGCAGGAGCAGCACGATGCAGCCGCGGCGGACGCCCTTGAGGCCGCCGACCCGGTAGGCGTACGAGCTCGCCCACGCGACCGCGCGGCCCAGCTCCCCGCCCTCCGGCCGGACCACGACCACCACGTGCGGCACGTCGAGGTCGATGCCCAGGCGCCGGGTGCGCTCGCGCAGGTGCAGGTCGGAGGAGTGGTTCGGGCGGTCCAGCAGCTCCTGGAGCAGCTCGTCGTGGAGGGGGCCCTCCGCGGCCGCCGTACCCCGCTGGATCAGCATGAGGGAGGCCACCGACAGGGCCGACAGCTCCAGCAGCCGTACGTCCTCCTCGGTGAGCGGCTCGGCGGCGTGCAGCACCAGCACACCGAGGTCCTCGGCCCCGGCGGTGACGGGCGCGACCCACACCTCGCCCGCGTCGGACGGCCCTTCGGCGCCGACGCTCCCGCCGGCGCTCCCGTCCGGGAGCCGGACCGGGCGGCGGGCCGTGTGCGCGTGCAGGGCGCCGCGGGTGACGGCGGCCTCGTCGAGGCCGACCGGCCCGGGGCCCGGGGTCAGCGGGCGGCCGCCGGGGTCGCGGACCTGGAGTACGCCGTCCAGCGCGTCCGCGGTGGTCCGGGCGAGGGTGGCCAGGCCGGCCCCGTCCAGCACGAGGCGGGCGAGGCGGGCGTGGCAGTCCCACAGATAGCGGACCCGGGTGAGGGTGGCGTCGGTGACCGAGCCAAAACGTTCCAGCTCGCTCATCTCGTCGCGGGCCCGCTCCAGCAGGCGCGCCTTCTCGACGGCGACGGCGGCCAGGTCGGCCAGCGACAGCAGCATCCCCACCTCGGCCGGGGTGAAGGAGCGCACCCGGCGGTGCGCGCCGTAGAGCACGCCGAGGATCCCCTCGCGGTGGCGCAGCGGTACGGCGACGACCGCGCGCACGCCCTCGGCGCGGATCGCGGCGTCCACGCCGGGGGCGTGCGCGAGGGTGGTGTCGTGGAGGTAGTCCGCGCTCCACACGGGGGCGCGGCGCTCGCGCACCAGCGCCCCGAGCCCTTCGGCGGAGCCGAGTCCGAGCCCGCTCCCGTACCCGGCGGTGCCGCCGTCGGACAGGTGCGGGTACGCGGTCCCGTCGGGCCGGGTGAAGCTGACGCAGACCACGTCGAGCCCGAGCAGCCGCCGGGCCCGCCGGGCGATGACGCGCAGCAGGCTGTCGAGGTCGTAGGCGGAGGTCAGGTCGTGGGCGGTGTCGACGAGCGCGGCCAGACCGGCCCCGCCGTCGTCCGCGTCCCGGTCCGTGGCCGCGTCCGTGTCCGTGTCCGGGTACCCGTCCGCGTCCCGGTCCGTGGCCGTGGCCGGCTTCGGGTACCCGGCCGCGTCCCGGTCCGCGCGCGCGTCCGGGTCCGCGTCCGTCCGCGCGGCCGTGCCCGGGTCACCGTCCGCGGCCCCTGCGCCGTCGGGCTCGTCCCGCGGGCCGGGCGTGCGGTCCGGGCCGGGCGCGGGCCCGGCGCCGCGGGACGCGGCGGGTGGGGCCGCGGGCGCGGCGGCGCGGGAGCGGATCACCCGGGCCAGGGCGACCGCCCGGGTCAGCCCGGGGTCCGCCGTGGGCAGGAGCGCGTCGAAGGCGGCCGCGGGCGCGCCCGCGGCCAGCAGTTCGAGGACGGCCAGGGCCGCCGCCGTGTCTCCGGCGGCACTCCCGGCGCTGTCCGCCGCTGGTTCCATGCGCCCCGTTCCCCCGCTCCCCGACGTTCCACGACGTACCGGCACGAATCAAACCATCCGAACCTAGGTTCCGGTGGAAGTGCGGTCAAGTGAGCCTTCCGCTGGTCAGCACGGGTGCGCGCGCTCACGGCGGGCTCAGCGTGTCGCCCCGCAGCGGCGGCAGGCACTGCAGCGCCCGCAGGGTCAGCGCCGCCGCGGTCCCCCAGCCGACCAGCTCGGGCAGGTACTCCGCCCGGTCGCCGAGGTCCGTCCACATCAGCCGGTGCGGGCGGGCGCCCGCCGCGGCCAGGGAGCGCCAGCGCCGCCCGCCGAGCGCCCGGTCGTAGCGCGCGTACAGCAGCCGCGCCGTCGGTACCGCCAGCGGACCCAGTTCGCGCACGCCCAGGGACGCGAAGGCCGGGAGCGCGGCCAGGTCAAGGCCGCGCTCCCGGGCTCGCTCCAGGCCGCCCAGCCAGGCTCCCAGGACCCCCTCGTACGTCCTGGGGCCGGTCATCGGGCCGAAGGCGACGCCGACTCCCTCCCCGAGCAGCCGCGCGCCGACCGCCGGTCCTTCCCCCGTGGCGGGCAGCACGACGATCAGATTCGGCCGGTCCACGGCCGTCACCAGGGCGCGGGCCACCTCGTACGAGGTCCCCTCCCCCGGCGGTGGCGCCGCGACCAGGCCGCCCCTCGGGAGCAACGCGTCGCACACCGCGCCGAGGGCGGCGGGCCGCCGCGGCACCCCGTACAGCAGGTTCCGCACTCCCAGCCGGTCCGCGAACTCCCGCATCCGGTCCGGTCCCACGCCCGGCAGGCCCTCCAGCCACGGCGTGACGCCCTCGGCCGCGAGGCCCTCCACGGCACCGGCGGCGCCGGGTTCTTCGACAAACGCAGCACCCATATCCAGCGAGTGTGGGGCGCCGGAGCCCGCCGCACACGGCCGGTCCCGGCGGTGTGTCAACTCATTCCGCCGGGGGTGACCGCCGCCGCCGCACCGGCCAGCCGGGCCATCCGCGCCATGCGGGAGCCCAGTCGCCGCACGGCGTCCAGCACCGGATCCGGTCCGGGACCGACGAAGCGCCCCGGCGGCCCGGTCGGCCCGATCCAGCACATGTCCAACGCCTCGGCGAGCGTGACCAGTTCCCGCAGACGGTGTCGCGCGTCCCCCTCTGGCCGCACGAAACCGGCCGCCGGCTTGCCCCGCCAGCCGCCGCGTCCGAGCGCCTCCGGCAGCGGCAGCGCCGTGCCGAAGAGGATGCCGTCGGCCTCGGCCAACAGCTCCCACTGCGCCTCGCCCAGGTCCCCGGCGGCGACGAGGTGACTGCGCGCCCCGGCTTCCGCGGCGCCGTCGCGCGCCACGAAAGCCTCCGCGCAGGCCCGCCCCGCCCGCCCCGCGTGGACGACCGCGATCAGCGGGGGTGGGGTCACCCCCATCCCGTGTCACCCGCGGACGGGTGGCCGGGGAAGGAGGCCTGAGGGGCGCGAGCGGAGGTGCTGTGGTTCATGAAGTAACACTTTCTGAGAGAAAAGTACCGGCGGGAATGGTCGGGCTTTTGCCGGAACGAAGGAAAAAGACCGCGTCACAGGTAAGGATCCGGAGGGTCCGCGGTGGCCTGAAGTGGATCGGGACATTCCGGTGGACGGGCCAAAACAGCAGGTCAGGCGGCCATGTGCACGAGTGGCGGCGGCGTCGGCAGCAGGGCGCGGCGCAGAGCTCGGGTGGTGTCTCCCGGACAGGGCCCAAGGTCCGAACCGATCACTTCTGCGAGGGTTCGGTATGTTTCGGAGGATTTTCCTGTCGTCACGGCCCGCAATTCGGTCCGCAACTCCCGGTGCCGGCCCAGCGCCAGCTCCGCCTCCACCCATTGCTTCAACGCCGAGAGCCGGGTCGCTTCCAGGTCCGCGATCCGCGCGGCGAGCCGCGGGCCCGCCTCGATCCCCTCGAAGGCCGGCCCCCGCCACAGCCGCAGCGCGCCGCGCAGCCGCCGGGCCGCCGTGGCGAACTCCCCGCGCGCCATGGCCCGGTAGCCCGCTCCGGCCTCCCGGGCGAACTCCCCCTGGTCGCTGCGGCCGCCGTCGGTGTCGAGTAAGAATCCGCCGGGCAGCGAGACCAGAACGGCCTCGGGGGTGCGCCGCCCGGCGGAGTCGGCGGCTCCCGCGAGCAGTTCGCGGATCTGCCGGACGGCCGTCAGCAGGACCGAGCGGGCGTGTTCGCCGTCCGGTCCGTGCGCCGACAGTTCCGCGGCGAGCACGGTCGTGGGCACCATCTGGTCGGCGTACGCGGCGAGTACGGCGAACACCTGGCGGGCGGGCTGGGTCTGCGGGAACACGGCCACGCCGTTCTCCTGGGCGCGAAGCCCGCCCAGCACCTCGATGTCCATGAATCCCCTCCCCAGGGTGCGACGCGGCAAGGTCCCCGCTGAGTGCCGGACCTTGCTGAAAAATAATACCCGGAAGTTTTTTAAAGGGAACGCTCTGCGCATCACCAGTCACGTGAGCCCGGGCACAGAAAACCGGCCCCTCCCGTGGTCAGTGGAAAGAGCCGGTGAAAAGTGCCGGGGGAAAACGCGTGGCGGAGAGGTCAGGCCACGTGCTCCTCGGCATCTCCCGGGAACTGCCGCAGCGCGTCGCAGTCACACAGGTGCGCCCCCTGGGCGCCGTGCAGCGCGCGGCCGCCGCGGCCGGGAGCGGTGTCGAGCCGGATCGCCACGGCCGAGACGACCAGGCTCGGCATGACGCTCGTGTAGAGGGCCGAGACCTCGTCGTCGAGGGTGAGGCCGAGGGTCTGCGACATGACGTTGAGCCCGGCGAACGACCCGACGATCAGCCGCGACGGCTGCAGCGGGTCCACGTGCGAGAGCAGCTCGCCACGGGCCTTGGCCTCGGTCATCAGCTCCACGTGCAGGTCGATCCACCCCTGGTAGGGAGCCGCGCGGTCCAGGGACCGGCCATTCTGCTCCAGGGTGAGCCGCGCGCTGCCGCGCATCAGCACGTCGTGCTGGAGACGGTGCGAGAAGATCATGCCGATGTCGACGAACTGCTGCGCCTTGAATTCCTGCGGCGTGTAAACGGGATCGACATTGACCTGCGCGTCGATCACCGCCTGCGCCAGGTCTTCCTTCGAGTCGAAATGGAAGTACAGCGCGCCCTTGGTGACTCTGGCGATCTTGACGATGTCCGTCAGCTTCGCCGCGTCGTAACCCCGGTCCTCGAAGACCAGCGCGGCGGCCTCCAGGATGGCCTGGCGCGTCCGCACGGCGCGGTCCTGCTTCACCTGAGGTCGTTCGGTCCTCATCAGTCGATCTGTCCCTCTCCCATGCCCCCGTTCGACCGGCATTACATGCCCCCGGGTACGTACTTCTGAATACAGCTTCACACCATCGAGAAGCCGCCGTCCACCGGCATGGTGATGCCTGTGACGAACGAGGCACGCGCGCTGCAGAGCCACGCCGCCGCCTCCGCGATCTCCTCCGGCGCCGCCGTCCTGGGCTGCGGGGTTGCCGCGTGCAGCTGCGCCTCGACCCCCGGAACGGCGGCGAACCACTGCTCCACCACCTCGGTCCGCGTGGTCCCCGGCGCCACCGCGTTGACCCGGACGCCCTGGGCGGCGTACTCGGCGGCCGCGGCCTTGGTCAGGCCGATCACCGCGTGCTTGGCGGCGACGTACGGCGCGGCCACCGGGGTCGCCAGCAGGCCGCCGACGCTGCTGTTGTTGACGATCGTGCCACCGCCCGTCTCCAGCATCGCCGCGATCTCGTCGCGCAGACAGTTCCACGTGCCGCGCACGTTCACTTCCATGATCTGGTCGTACAGATCGTCGCCCATCTCGTGCAGCGGCGAACGCCCCACGCCCCAGCCCGCGTTGTTGAAGGCGCAATCCAGCCGTCCGAACCGGCGCACCGCGTGCGCCACCGCCTCGGCCGTGTCACCCGCACGGGTCACGTCGGTGACGGCGTACTCGGCTTCCGCGCCCTGCGCGCGCAGCTCCTCGGTCAGCTCCTTGAGCCGGACCTCGCGGCGCGCGGCCAGGACGACCCTGGCCCCTTCGCGGGCGAACACCCGGGCCGCGGCGGCTCCGATGCCACTGCTGGCGCCCGTGATCAGCGCGACCTTGCCCTCCAGCATCCGCTCCTGCGCCATTGCTCTCTCCATTCGTCGTTCATCCGTACTGATGACCCGGATCGGCCGAATTCATTCGGTTCCGGTGGTGTTCCGTGGGGGCCCGCGCCGATCGCCGCGGGGCCGCCGGGGGTGCCCCTCGAGGGCTCAGGCCGCCCAGGCCAGGCCCGCCGCGGCCTCTCCGTCGAGGGTGCGCAGCAGCTCCTCGTCGATCTCCTCGAGGGAACCGACGACGTGCCGCACGCCCGCCGCGCGCATCAGGCCCGCCTGGAAGCCGTGCCTGAAGGGGCTGGGGTGGCCGATGAACGGCACCCGCAGCTCGCGCGCCGCCTCCGAGACCCGCGCGACGTCGTCGACGAAGACCGCCCGGTCGTAGTCGACCCCGAAGGTGCCGACCGCGATCTCGTGGATGCCCGGCCGGAAATCGTTGGTGCAGATGTAGCCCGGCTCGTCGAAGAGGTGCGCGTACCGGCCGAGGTGGGTGTCGAAGTGGGCCTTGTCCAGACCGCCGTAACAGACGGTCCGCAGGCCCAGGGCGCGCAGCCGGTGCAGCAGCTGCTCCGCACCCGGGAGGACCTCCAGGGGGCGCTCGGCCAGGTAGGCGGCACGCTCCTCGAAGTACACCTCCAGCACCTTCTCCGGGGTCCAGTCGACGCCGGCCGCGGCGCCGAGCGCGCGGGCGGCGACCGTACGGGACTGGGAGAAGACCCCGCGCTCGACGGCCGCGTCGTAGATCCCGCCGCGGCTGGTGACGAACCGGTGGATCACCGGGCTGAAGGTGTCGTTGAGCAGGACGCCGTCGATGTTGACGGCGGCGAGCCTCAAGTGCTCCAGCGGGCGCACGGCGTGGCGGGCGGGCATCGGTGTCTCCCATCGGCGGGGGCCGCTTGGGGTGGCGGGTGGCGCGGGTGCCGGGCGCCGCGTGTGGTGACGGACGCGTTCCGAACAGATGCAGCCACCGGCGAACCGGGGGACCCCCAAAAAATACTCCTAGGCACGCGGCCGCTGCCCCCGGTAAAAGATACCGGACGCATGTCTGTTTTCATCTGCTCGGCCGAAATTCGACGCAGCGTGACGGAATGATCGCTTCCTCGTCACTGACCTGCGGAAACCTTAGGCAAGCTGACTGGTTGACCACCCGTTTCCCTGTGGAGTGTGTCACTTCGAGCCCCCATACGGCGTGATCATCAGGTAAGCCTCTGACTGTCAATGAAACCCGGAAGTACGTACTCGGCGACGGCCATCTCGAGCAACTTCCGGCCATGATCGCGAGGGGCTTCATGATCACGACCCTGGACCCGACGGAGCAGCCCGCCGCGCCCCCCTCGACGGACCGATCCGCCGCGACCCCCTCGATGTCCTGCGTCTGCCCGGACGGCCCGGGAGAGCGGCTGACCAGCACGGTTCCCCGGGAACTCGTGCACCGGGCCGCCGTCGCCGAGGTCTTCCTCACCGGCATGTGCCGTCCCGCCCCGGACCGCTTCCACATCACGGCCCAACTCCCGCGCGGGCACAGCTTCTTCACCCCGATCGCCGGTACGCACTACGACCCGATGATGATCTGCGAAACCATTCGTCAGGTCGGTTCCTACGTCGCCCACGAGGCCTACGGGGTCCCGCTGGGCCACCAGTTCCTGCTCTGGGGGCTCGACTACACGACGGTTCCCGAGCACCTCGTGATAGCGGACACCCCGGCGGACCTCGACCTCGACGTGACCTGCTCCGAGATCCGCATGCGGGGCACGCAGCTGCAGGCACTGCGGTACGCGGTGGTCATGCGGCAGAACGGCGTGGTCATCGCCACCGGCGACGTCGGCTACACCGTGACCTCACCGGCCGTCTACCGGCGGCTGCGCGCCGAGCAGATGGGCCGGCGCCCCATGCCGTCCCTGCCGTCCGCGCCCCTCGTACCCGCACAGGTCGGCCGGCACTCCCTCTTCGACGTGGTCCTCGCCGCCACCACGCAGGCCACCACGGGTGCCACCTGGCAGCTGCGGTACGACACCCGGCACCCGGTGCTCTTCGACCACCCCGGGGACCACCTGCCGGGCATGGTCCTGCTGGAGGCCGCCCGTCAGGCCGCGGTGGCGCTGACCCCGGCTCCCGCCGTCCTGCCGGTGTCGGTCGTCAGCACCTACCAGCGGTACGCGGAGTTCGGCATACCCCTGTGGATCCACGCCGAGCGCACGGGCCCGGCCACCGTCCGGGTCACCGGCACGCAGAGCGGCGAAGAGGTCTTCCTCGCCGTCGTGGGCACCGGCCAGGTCCAGTCGATGCCGTTCGGGATGATGACGGCCTGAGCCTCCGCGCACGCCGAAGGGCCCCGCTCCACCGCGCTCGAGGCGGCGGAGCGGGGCCCTTCGGGCAGAGCGGCTACTTCAGCTTGGTACCGGTGGAGCGCAGGTTCGCGCACGCCTCGGTGACGCGCACGGCCATGCCCGCCTCGGCGGCCTTGCCCCAGGTGCGGGGGTCGTACTTGGACTTGGTGCCGACCTCGCCGTCGACCTTCAGGACCGCGTCGTAGTTGCGGAACATGTGGTCCACGACCGGGCGGGTGAAGGCGTACTGGGTGTCGGTGTCGAGGTTCATCTTCACGACGCCGTTCTCCAGCGCGGTGGCGATCTCCTCGGCGGTGGAGCCGGAGCCGCCGTGGAAGACGAAGTCGAACGGCGAGGACTTGCCGTACTTCTCGCCGACACCGGCCTGCAGGTCCTTGAGCAGCTCGGGACGCAGGACGACGTTGCCCGGCTTGTAGACGCCGTGGACGTTGCCGAAGGAAGCGGCCAGCAGGTAGCGGCCCTTCTCGCCCAGGCCCAGGGCCTCGGCGGTGCGCAGGGCGTCGTCGACGGTCGTGTACAGCTCGTCGTTGATCTCGTGGCTGACGCCGTCCTCCTCGCCACCGGTCGGGGTGATCTCGACCTCGAGGATGATCTTGGCGGCCGCGGCCTTGGCCAGCAGCTCCTGGCCGATGGCCAGGTTGTCGGCGAGGGTCTCGGCGGAGCCGTCCCACATGTGCGACTGGAACAGCGGGTTCAGACCGCGGGCCACGCGCTCGGCGGAGACCTCGAGCAGCGGGCGGACGTAGCCGTCCAGCTTGTCCTTGGGGCAGTGGTCCGTGTGCAGCGCGACGGTGATGTCGTACTTCGCGGCCACGATGTGGGCGAACTCGGCCAGGGCGACGGCGCCCGTCACCATGTCCTTGTTGTACTGGCCACCCAGGAACTCCGCACCACCGGTGGAGATCTGGATGATGCCGTCGCTCTCGGCCTCCGCGAAGCCGCGCAGCGCAGCGTGCAGGGTCTGGGTCGAGGTCACATTGATCGCCGGGTAGGCAAACTTGCCTGCCTTCGCCCGGTCGAGCATCTCGTTGTAGACCTCGGGGGTTGCGATGGGCATCTGTCCGCTCCTTGGATGTGCGGGGAGTGTGCTTATTGCGGGCCCTGACCTGGGGGCGACGTTGCCGTCGGGGCCATCTTTCCAGACTCCGCCCCTCACTCCACCTCTGCGGCGGGCGGCACGGGCTCCGGCGGGCGGAGTGTTTCACGTGAAACACTCCGCCTCGGCGGAAAGCAGCAGGTCAGGGCCGCCCCGGAGGATTCCGGGGACCTAAGTCACCAGTTCCCGCGGGAGCCGTTCACTCAGGAGAGGCCGAGGTCCCCGAGCTGGTAGCCGGTGAGGTACGGCAGCCCGGCGGCCGCGATGGCGTCGGCGGCGCCGCGGTCGACGATGGTGGCGACGGCCACGACCTCGCCACCGGCCTCACGGACGGCCTCGACGGCGGTCAGCGGTGAGCCACCGGTGGTCGAGGTGTCCTCGACGACCAGGCAGCGACGGCCCTTGACCTCGGTGCCCTCGATGCGGCGCTGCATGCCGTGGGCCTTCTGCGCCTTGCGCACGACGAAGGCGTCCAGGCGCTGCCCGCGCGCGGCGGAGGCGTGCAGCATCGAGGTCGCGACCGGGTCGGCGCCCAGGGTCAGACCGCCGACGCAGTCGAAGTCGAGGTCGGCGGTGAGGTCGAGCATGACCTGGCCGACCAGCGGGGCCGCCTCGCCGTCCAGGGTGATCCGGCGCAGGTCGATGTAGTAGTCGGCCTCCCGCCCGGAGGAAAGCGTCACCTTGCCGTGCACCACGGCCTTGTCCTTGATCTGCTGGAGCAGCTCACCACGTACGTCACTCATGCCCATGAGCTTAGAGCCCGTCGTGGGAGTCGGACGCCTGGAGCCGGCGCCACGTCCAGGTGCTGGCCAGCTCCAGCGGATCGACGGGGGTGACCAGGCGCGGCAGGGTGTTCAGGCCGTTGGGCGGGCCGGACTGCGGCTCGACGCAGACGGCTTCCTCGGGCTGGTCGAAGACCACCACCCATTCGGCCCTGCTGGTCAGCCGCAGCTCAAGGGCGCCGGGCCAGGTCAGCGTCACGTCGACGCCGTAGGGCATGCCGAAGCAGTCGTCCCAGGGTCCGGGCAGCGGCTCGATGCGCCGGCCGGTCGGCAGGTAGTCCTCGCCGCGCTCCTCCTGCCAGGCGGGCTCGAACGTGAGCTGTACGTCCTCCCCCACCCCGAGGTTGCGGCGGAACCAGGGGTGCCAGCCGACCTGGGCGGGGAAGGAGTCGCCGTAGGTCTCCACGCCCAGGCCGAGGGTGAGCGCCTGCGCGGTGAGTCCGAAGGTCTGGGTCACCCGGCCCTGGAACGGCCACGGTTCGGCGAGGTCGTAGGTGAAGGAGGCCTCGGCGCCGGTGCCGTCCGCCGCGGTTCCGGCGGAACGCCAGGCGGCGTGCCGGGCGAAGCCGTGGAGGGCGTGCGGCGGGTGGTTCAGCGGCATCTGGTAGAGCACGCCACCGTCCCGGAAGCGGCCCTCGCCCAGCCGGCCGCACCACGGCACCATCGGGAAGGACCCGAAGTCCTCGCCTTGGCGCAGCAGTTCCAGCCCGTCGACGCGCAGACTGCTGATCCGGCAGCCGTTCTCCTGGTCGACGGTCAGTTCGGCGCCACCGGCGCTCAGTCGCGTACTCATGCCCCCGACCCTACGGGTCAGCGGCGCCTGCGCAGGGCACGTCCGACGACGACCGCCGAGGCGAGCGCGAGGGCCGCGGCGGGGGCGAGCCAGCGCAGGTTCAGCGCCTGGGAGCCGGAGTCGGGCGCGGGCACCGGGGCGTAACGCCCGCGCGGGGGCGCGTGGTCGACCTCTTCGGCACTGCGGCCGATCATCGTGCGGCGGGCGTGGGCGGCCTCGGCGGGCGGGCGGGGGGTGTCCCCGAGGTCGCCCAGGTCACCGAAGTCGTGGTCGAGGAAGGGGTCCAGCGAGGGCGGCGGCACGTCGGCGTCGAACACGGTGGCCGACACCTCGATGACCTCGGGGCCGTCCGGCTCGCCGGACCCGTCGGTCTCGTCGGATTCATCCGTCTCGTCGGATTCATCCAGCTCCTCCGGCCCGTCCACGACAGGCGCGGGCGGGGCCGTGGCCACGGTCGTCAGGTTCGCGCAGGCCCGGTCCAGCAGCCGGTGCACCGCGGTGGCGGTGGCCTCCGGCGCGAACCCCGCGGCGCGGCCGTCGGCGCCGCCCTCCGCGGTGATGACCAGCCGGGTGCCGTCGTCCGCCGGGACGAGCCGCAGGGAGAGCGAGACCTTCACGGAGCCGGAGCCGCGCACCTCCGCGCCGTCGGCCCGCGCCCCGAAGGTGTCCTCGTCCCGTTCGGTGACGGTCAGCGCACCCCGATAGGTGACGGTGTTGCCGCCGACGCGCAGCTTCAGCCGCCCGGCCAGCGGCCCGGAGGCGTCGTCGGCGTCCTGCTGGAAGCCGGGTACGCACCGGGCCAGGCGGGCGGGGTCCCGCAGCACCGCTCGCAGGTCGGCTGCCGGTACCGGAACGAACACCTGATGCTCCATGGCGCCGAGCCTACCGAGGGCGGGGCCCCCGCGTGGGCTTTCCCGCCCCCGCCCCGCCCCCGCCCCGTGAGCGGTGCCGCGCGCGGGCCGGGCATCCCCTCGGCGAGAGGGGTCAGAACGCGTAGCGCGGATGCGGAAGGGTCGATGGGGGCAGGCCGCGCATGCGGACGCGTTCGGCGTCGCGGGCCGCGTCCTGGAGGGCGCGCGTGGACAGGGACCGCAGCACCGGGGCGTCCCGCTCGACCCGTAGCTCGGGGGTCCGGTCCCGGGCGGACAGCACGAAGCCCCAGTCCTGCGGCGGGTTGACCGAGCCGCCCTGGGCCCGGTCGGGGCCCGCCGCGAAGCCCGTGAGGCGCCCGCCCGCGCTGTACGGCGCGGTCCGCAGCCCCGCGGCGCGCAAGGTGGCCTCCACCGTCCAGTAGGTCCGGGGGCGGGAGGTCAGCGGGCCCGCGTGCACCGCGAGCCGGCCGCCCGGGCCCAGCGCCCGCGCGGCCAGCCCGTAGAACTCCTGGGAGTACAGCTTGGTGCTGGGGGTGATCCCGGGGTCCGGCAGGTCGGACACGATGACGTCGTACCGACCGGCCGCCCCGGGTCCGCGCAGCCAGTGGAAGGCGTCCGAGGTGACCACCGCGATCCGCGGGTCGGCGAAGACGTGCGCGTTGAGCCGGGACAGCATCGGGTCGGTGCGGGCGAGCCGGACCACGCCGGGGTCGAGTTCGACCACGGTGACGGACCGGACGTCGGGGTAGCGCGCCACCTCGCGGGCGGCGAGCCCGTCGCCGCCGCCGAGGACGAGCACGCGGGCGTGCGGGCCCGCCATCGCGGGGTGCACGAGGGCCTCGTGGTAGCGGTACTCGTCGTAGCCGCTGACCCGCAGCCGCCCGTCGAGGTACAGGTCGAGGGAGCGCGGCGAGCCGGTGGGCGGTCCGGTGACGACGAGTTCCTGGACGCCGGTCTGGACGGCGACCCGCACCTCGTCCCCGTAGACCGCGCGCCGGGCCACCCGTTCGAAGTCCCCGGCCAGCACGGTCGCCGCGGCGAGGACCAGCAGCACGCTCACGTTGGCGACGAGCAGCAGCCAGCGGCCGCGGCGGCTCAGGTCGCGGCGGAAGAGCCACAGGACGAGCGCGCCGCCCGCGACGGCGTTGACGGTGCCGGTGAGCATCGCGCCGGTGAGCTGGCCGAGCGACGGCAGCAGCAGGAAGGGGAAGGCGAGGCCGCCGACGAGCGCGCCGACGTAGTCGGCGGCGAAGAGATCGGCGACGGCGCCGCCCGCGTCCTGGCGCCGGACCCGCTGGATGAGGGTCATCAGCAGCGGGATCTCGGCTCCTATGAGCACGCCGATGGCGAGCGAGAAGGCGACCAGCGCCGGTCTGGACTCGCCGAACCAGGCGAAGCTCGCGTACAGCGCTATGGCGGAGAGGCCCCCGACCAGTGCGAGCAGCGCCTCGACGGCGCCGAAGCCGAAGGCGGGGCGTCGGCGCAGGCGTTTGGCGAGCAGGGAGCCGACGCCCATGGCGAAGACCATGAGGGAGAGCACCACGGACGCCTGGGTGACGGAGTCACCGATCAGGTACGAGCCGAGGGCGAGCAATTCCAGTTCGTACACGAGCCCGCAGGCGGCGCAGACGAACACGGTGGCCAGGACGAGGAGCCTGCCGGTCCGGGGCCGTACGGGGAGGGCGGCCGGGACGGTGGCCCTGCCCCTCGGCTCCGCTGCCGGGAGCACTCCGCCGGGGGCGGAACGGTCGATCATGAAGCGAACCGTACGTCACGGCCTGCTCGCACCCCGTCACCCACATGGGTGCAAGTGGCGCACCGTTCGAGCCAGTTGGCGTAACCGCGGACCCGTGCGCGCAGGCTCGTGCGCCGGACTGCGGGGCGCCCTACGGCGCCGCGGCGGGCATGCGTACGCCCACCCGTGTCCGGGTCGCGACCAGTTGACCCTCCTGGGGATACGCGTGCCAGGTGCGCCAGCGCACTTGTCCCTCGCAGCGCTGCGCGAGGAGCGCGGTGAAGGCGTGCGGGCTGCCCGGGAAGGTTCCGGCGAGCCCGTTCGGGTGGTCCGCGACCAGCGCGAGCAGCTCCTGCGCGCGCCCCGCGAAGGATCCCTCCGAGAGCGTCTCCACGCGCGCGGCGAACTCGTACTCCCAGTCCCCCACCCGCTTGGCCACGCCGAGCGGCAACGGCGTGCTGCTGCCGGGCATGCAGGCGACCGTCTCCGAGCAGAGCACCTCGCCCTCCTCCAGGAGCACCTGGTGGGAGGCGCCGAGCAGGCGCAGCTCCACCTTCGCGCTCTCCAGCTCGAGGTGCAGCACGGCCAGGGCGGGCAGCCGCTCCCGACCCAGGGCCCAGGCGAGGTCGGCGGCACGCGTGTCGGTATAGGTGGTCTGGAGGGTCGTGAGCATGAGTCGGCTCCGCAAACGCGCGAGGGGAGATGGGCCGGAACCCGCCAGCGGTAATCAACGGGTGGGGGGTCACCGGCTCGGGTCCACAGGAAGTCCAGCGAGGTCCGAGGACTGGTCTACTCAACCGAGGGAATCATGAAAGGCACGGCACTCACAGCGTTTTTACCCAACTTGACGGGGTTTACATCCCCCCGGGGGCTACACAGTTCAGGTGTTCAACCAGGTACCCCGCGCGGCGGTCCTACAAGCGGCCCAACCAGGCATTCAACCGGAATGCGCCCGGCGAAATCCGCTTCGGCCGGGCACCTTCCAAGCGCATATTCCACGCGCGTACTCCGCGGTCAGCTGCTGCCGCAGCCGCCTCCCCCGCACGAGGACGAGGACGATCCACAGGAGCTGCTCGAACACGACGACGACGAAGACGACGAGCAGGACGACGAGGACGACGAGCAGGACGAGGACGAGGACGACCCGCCGTCACCCGCCCACCAGCTGCTCGACCCGGACGAGGACGAGCCGGACGAGCCGCTCCCCCCGCCCCGCGCCAGCCACCAGAAGAAACCCACCACCAGCACAGCGATACCGATGAAAAAGGCCAGGACCATCGCCCTCGACCCCCTTCCAGTCGCCTCGGTCCCCCGAGGTGCGGGATCCCCGCGTCCCGCGTGACAGGGGGATTCCCGCGGCCCGTTCCGGCCAAAGCACACTTGAGCAACTCCAGAGGTTGCCCAAGGATGACGCCCATGAGCGCACCCGCGGGCAGCAGCCGCCCCTTCCTGAACCGCCGTCTCGCCTCCTTCGGCACGACGATCTTCGCGGAGATGTCCGCACTGGCCACGAGCACGGGATCGATCAACCTCGGCCAGGGGTTCCCCGACACCGACGGCCCCGCCGAGATCGCCGAGGCGGCCTCCCGCGCGGTGCTCTCCGGCCGCGGCAACCAGTACCCGCCCGGCCCCGGCGTCCCCGAGCTGCGCGACGCGATCGCCCGCCACCAGCAGCGCTTCTACGGCCTGTCCTACGACCCCGCCACCGAGATCCTGGTCACCGCGGGCGCCACCGAGGCCATCGCGGCCTCCCTCCTCGCGCTCCTGGAGCCCGGCGACGAGGTCATCGCCCTCGAACCGTTCTACGACTCCTACGCCGCCTGCATCGCCATGGCCGGCGCCACCCGCGTCCCGGTCACCCTGCGCCCGCACGCCGGAGCCTTCGCCCTCGACCTCGACGAGCTGCGCGCCGCCGTCACCCCGCGCACCCGGCTGCTGCTCCTGAACACCCCGCACAACCCCACGGGCACCGTCCTGACCCCGGCCGAACTGGCCGGGATCGCCGCCCTGGCCGTCGAGCGGGACCTCCTCGTCGTCACCGACGAGGTGTACGAGCACCTGGTCTTCGAGGGCGCGCACGTCCCGCTCGCCTCGCTCCCCGGGATGCGCGAGCGCACGGTGACGATCTCCTCCGCCGGCAAGACGTTCTCCTTCACCGGCTGGAAGGTGGGCTGGGTGACGGCGCCGCCGGAGCTGGTCACCGCGGTCCGCTCGGCCAAGCAGTTCCTGACGTACGTCGCCTCGGGCCCGTTCCAGTACGCGATCGCCGAGGCCCTGGACCTGCCCGACGCCTACTACGACGGCTTCCGCGCCGACATGGCCCGCAAGCGCGACATCCTGTCCGCGGGCCTGACGGCGGCCGGCTTCGAGGTCTACGCCCCGGCCGGCACGTACTTCATCACCACCGACATCGCCGCCTTCGGGGAGCGCGACGGCCTGGACTTCTGCCGCCGCCTGCCCGCCCTGTGCGGGGTCGTGGCCATCCCCAACCAGGTCTTCTACGACGACAAGTCCGCGGGCGCCACCCAGGTCCGCTTCGCCTTCTGCAAGAAGGACACCGTCCTCCAGGAAGCCGCGACCCGCCTCGGTCGGCTCACCCGGCTCTGAGGGCGCTCGCGCGCCGCGCACGCCCCTCGTTAGGGTTCTCCCGTTCTCACCCACACGTTTCTCACCACCACACGCCGTACCGGAAAGCCGGGGGACATGACGACGGGCACGCGCACGGTGACGGCTTCGCCACGTCTGCGGACCACGGCCCTGTCGGCCGGGATGACCGCGCTGGTGGTGTTCGCCGTGGTGCGCGGCGCCGGGGTGGTCCTGATCGCGCTGGGCGCGTGGTGGGCGGGCAAGGACCCGGTCGCCGTGCTCGGCACCTCCTGGGACTCCGGCTGGTACATCGCGATCACCGAGCACGGGTACGGGCGCAGCCTCGCCTGGCCCCACAGCGGCTCCGTACAGAGCGATCTGGCCTTCTTCCCGCTCTACCCCTCCCTGATGAGGCTCACGTCCCTCCTGCTGCCCGTGGGGGCCGCCGGGGCGGGTCTCCTGGTCGCCTGGGCGGCGGCCGCGGCGGCCGCCGTCGGGGTCTACCGGGTGGGCGAGCGGGTCGCGGGGGCCCGGACCGCGGTGCTGCTGGTGGCGCTGTGGGGGGCCCAGCCGCACGCCGTGGTGTTCACCACCGGGTACACGGAGTCGCTGCTGGCCGCGCTGGCCGCCTGGGCGCTGTACGCGCTGCTGCGCGAGCGGTGGATGGCGGCGGCGGGCCTCGCGGTCCTGGCGGGGCTGACCCGGCCGACGGGGATAGCGGTGGCCGCCGCGGTGTCGGTCACCGCCCTGTACGCGCTGCTGGCCCGCGGCGGGCGCCGGCGGCCCGAGGTGTGGGCGGCCGGGCTGCTGGCCCCGGCGGGCTGGACGGCGTACCTCCTGGCCGTCGGGCACCACCGGCACGATCTGCTGGGCGGCTACTTCGCCGTGCAGGACTCCTGGGGCTCGCGCTTCGACTTCGGGGCCGGTGCGGTGCGCTCCGCCTCGCGGGTGCTGATGGGACAGGGCTCGCCCAATTCCGCGATGACCCTGGTCGTCCTGGCGGTGGCGGTGGGGCTGGCGGTGCTCCTCGTGCTGGACCGGGCGCCGCTGCCGCTGCTCGTGTACACCGCCGTACTGCTGGTGATCACCCTCGGCGGGGCGGGATTCTTCGACTCCAAGCCGAGGTTCCTGCTGCCGGCGTTCCCGCTGCTGCTGCCCCTCGCGGCCGCCATGGCGAGAGCCCGGCCGCGGACCGCGGTCGTGGTGACCGGGTCCCTGGCCGGGCTCTCGTGCGGCTACGGGGCGTACCTGATGCTCGTCTCCCACGTCCCGTTGTAGGCCCTGTCGGCCCGGGGGCGCGGCGGACGGGCCGGGCGGCCCGCCGACTCAGTTCTTCGAGTCGTCGTCGCCCTCGGAGTCACCCGCGGAGTCGCCCTTGTCGCCGTCCGCCGAGTCGACGTCCTTCTCCAGGCCGAACTGCTCCAGGAGCCACTTGTCGAACTCGATGGACGCGCGGACCCAGCTGACCGTGGAGGACACGAAGTGCTCCAGGGAGACGCCGGTGCCGATCAGCATCTGCGCCTCACCGATCAGGCGGACCGAGCCGTCGTCGTGGGTGTGGCTGTAGACCTTCGGCCACAGGGTGCGGCGGTTCCAGTCGTCGATGGCCTCGAGGAGCTGGTGCTTGTCCTCGATGGCGTGCGGGCGGTCGTAGAACGTCCGCACCGAGAAGACCTGCTGCTCGTCTTCACCACGGAACATGAAGTACGTGCGGAAGTCCTCCCACGGCGCCGCGAGGTCACCCTCGTCGTCGACGACGTACTTCAGCTCCATCTGCTCCAGGAGCTGCTTGACCAGATCCTGGTCGGGGACGACGGGTCCCGCCGATCCTGTGGCCTGCGGTTCGGGCTGACCCCCGAAGTTCGGAATCGAGGCCGGGTCGATGCTCACCGTGTACTTCCCTTCGTGCGGATACCTTCATCCTCCCCCATCGCGCCCGCCCCGTGTCCACCCCCGGGCGCACGATCCGCTCCGGGCGGACAGGCATAAGAGCTGGCTAAGGGCGTGTGTGGCCGGACCACGCCGGACCACGCCGGCCCGCGCCGCCCTACAGCGCCTTGCCGACCAGCAGGTCCTCGCCCGCCACGTCGACGCGGACGGTGTCTCCGTCCCTGACCTCGCCCGCCAGGATCTCGCGGGCCAGCCGGTCGCCCACCGCCGTCTGGATCAGACGCCGCAGCGGCCGCGCGCCGTACGCCGGGTCGTTGCCCTTGTCCGCCAGCCAGGCCAGCGCCTCCGGGGTGACGTCCAGGGTCAGGCGCCGCTCCGCGAGCCGGGCCGCGAGGCGGGCGATCTGGAGCTCGGCGATGTGCGCCAGCTGGTCGCGGTCCAGCGCGGTGAAGACCACCAGGTCGTCGAGGCGGTTGATGAACTCCGGCTTGAAGCTCGCCCGGACCACCTCCAGCACCTGCGCCTTCTTCACCTCTTGCGAGGTCAGCGGGTCCATGAGGTGCTGGCTGCCCAGGTTCGAGGTCAGGATCAGGATGGTGTTGCGGAAGTCCACCGTCCGGCCCTGCCCGTCCGTGAGGCGCCCGTCGTCCAGCACCTGGAGCAGCACGTCGAAGACCTCCGGGTGCGCCTTCTCCACCTCGTCCAGCAGCACCACCGAGTACGGGCGCCTGCGCACCGCCTCGGTGAGCTGGCCGCCCTCCTCGTACCCGACGTACCCGGGCGGAGCGCCGACCAGGCGGGCCACGCTGTGCTTCTCGCCGTACTCCGACATGTCGATGCGGATCATGGCCCGCTCGTCGTCGAAGAGGAAGTCGGCCAGGGCCTTCGCCAGCTCGGTCTTGCCGACGCCGGTCGGGCCCAGGAACAGGAACGAGCCCGTCGGGCGGTCCGGGTCCGCGATGCCGGCGCGGGTGCGGCGCACCGCGTCCGAGACGGCCTGGACCGCCTCCTTCTGGCCGATCAGGCGCCGGCCCAGCTCCTCCTCCATCCGCAGCAGCTTCTGCGTCTCACCCTCCAGCAGCCGGCCCGCCGGGATACCGGTCCAGGCGCCGACCACGTCCGCGATGTCGTCCGGGCCGACCTCGTCCTTGACCATCGTGTCCGGGGACACCTCCGCCTCGGCCTCGGTGGCCTCCGCCAGCTCCCGCTCCAGCGCGGGGATCTCCCCGTACAGCAGCTGGGAGGCCGCGTCGAAGTCGCCGTCGCGCTGGGCGCGCTCGGCCTGCCCGCGCAGGTCGTCGAGGCGCTCCTTGAGCTCGCCGACCCGGTTCAGGGACTGCTTCTCCTTCTCCCAGCGGGCGTTCAGGCCGCGCAGGTCCTCCTCCTTGTCGGCGAGGTCCTTGCGCAGCCGCTCCAGGCGCTCGATGGAGGCCGGGTCGGATTCGTTCTTCAGTGCCAGCTCCTCCATCCGCAGCCGGTCCACCGAGCGCTGGAGCTCGTCGATCTCGACCGGGGAGGAGTCGATCTCCATGCGGAGCCGGGAGGCCGCCTCGTCGACCAGGTCGATGGCCTTGTCGGGGAGGAAGCGGGAGGTGATGTACCGGTCGGACAGGGTCGCCGCCGCCACGAGGGCGCTGTCGTTGATGACGACCTTGTGGTGGGCCTCGTAGCGTCCCTTGAGTCCGCGCAGGATCGCGATGGTGTCCTCGACGCTCGGCTCGGCGACCAGGACCTGCTGGAAGCGGCGCTCCAGCGCCGGGTCCTTCTCGATCCGCTCGCGGTACTCGTCCAGGGTGGTCGCGCCGACCATCCGCAGCTCGCCGCGGGCCAGCATGGGCTTGAGCATGTTGCCCGCGTCCATCGACGAGTCCCCGCCGGCGCCCGCGCCGACGACGGTGTGCAGCTCGTCGATGAAGGTGATGATCTGCCCGTCGCTGGACTTGATCTCCGCGAGGACGGTCTTCAGCCGCTCCTCGAACTCGCCTCGGTACTTCGCCCCGGCCACCATCGCGCCCAGGTCGAGGGAGACGAGCCGCTTGTTCTTGAGGGACTCCGGTACGTCGCCCTTGACGATCCGCTGGGCCAGGCCCTCGACGACGGCCGTCTTGCCGACGCCGGGCTCGCCGATCAGCACGGGGTTGTTCTTGGTGCGGCGCGAGAGGACCTGGACCACGCGCCGGATCTCCTGATCGCGGCCGATCACCGGGTCGAGCTTGCCCTCGCGGGCGGCCGCCGTGAAGTCGGTGCCGAACTTCTCCAGGGCCTTGTACTGGCCCTCGGGGTCGGGGGAGGTCACCCGCCGCCCTCCTCTTGAGGTCTCGAAAGCGGACAGCAGCTTCGGCGCGGTCGCGCCCTGCGCGGAAAGGACCTCGCCGGCCGGGCCGCCCTTGGCGGCGACGGCGATGAGGAGGTGTTCGGTGGAGAGGTACTCGTCGCCGAGCCGCCCGGCCTCGCGGTCGGCCTCGGCGAGTACGGCGAGCAGGTCGCGGCTGGGCTGCGGCGGCGCGACGGTGGATCCGGTGACGCTGGGCAGCGCCGCGAGCAGGCGCTCGGCGCCCGCCCGGACGACGGCCTGGTCGGCTCCGGTGGCGGCGAGCAGGTCGGTGACGTTCTCGTTGTCCTCGCCCGTGAGCAGGGCCAGGAGCAGGTGCGCGGGGGTCAGGTCGGCGTGGCCGCCCTGGACCGCCCTGCTGGTGGCGGCGTTCAGGGCGGCCCGGCTCTTGTTGGTCAGCTCGGCGTCCACGTACGGCTCCTCTCCGTTCCTTCTTTGCCATGGGAAGCGTGCACAAAGTTGAGTCTATTCCACTCAAGAAGAAGCTCGTACGCTTCGGCGCATGTCCCATGACGTACTCAACCCGACGGCCGACTACCTCGCCTTCTGGCGGGAGCGGCACATCTGCACGCTGACGACCCCGCGGCCCGACGGAAGCCCGCACGTCGTGCCCGTGGGCGTGACGTACGACCCGGAGGCCGGGGTGGCGCGGGTGATCAGCAACAAGCACAGCAAGAAGATCCGCAACGTCCTGGCGGCGGGGCCGCAGGGGGCCCGGGCGGCGGTGTGCCAGATGGCGGGGCGCCGCTGGGCGACGCTGGAGGGGCGCGCGCGGATCGTCGACGACGAGGCGTCCGTCGCCGACGCGGTGGCGCGCTACGCGGAGCGGTACGGACGCGTCCCGTCGCCCAATCCGGACCGGGTCGTCCTGGTGATCACGCTCGACCGCGCGATGGGCCGCGCCTGAGGGCGGACCGGTGCGGCGCGGGTGCCCGGCGGGTGCGGCGCCACTGATTTATTCGGGCCATTTCCGGAACGTTTCCGGTTCAAGCACTGGACGGGGGCAGCACAGCGGCGCCATCGTGTTCAGGTTCACGATGGCGCCGCTGTGTGGGGGAAGCGCCTGAGCGATCTGCGACGACGGGGGAATCGCTTCAGGCACTGCGGGGGGTGGCGGTGGTGATATCGGGTTCGAAGAGCTGGTGGTCACGCTGATCCAGGTTGACGAAGACCATTCCGTACCGCACCTCGCAGCGGACAGGCTGCGGCGCACCTCGCGGGCGGCGCAGGCAGCGGTAGGCACGGACGTCCTCGTCCTCCTCGCGCACGACGACGATCGGCTGGCCGAACAGGGTGACCATCAACGAATCGCCAGTGTGGGGGATGGCCGTGACGAGATCGATGAACTGCCATCCGGACCGGTACGCGGAGGCCATTTCGCGACGGAAGTCGCGGTCGTCGGGGGTCATGAGGACACCGCCTCGGGGTGAGAGGTCCACCCTGTGTCGCCCCCGGCGCCCTGCGGTGAATCGGTCCAGCCGGTGTCGTCCTTCAGAGCCGGCGCGGTGGTCCAGCCGGTGTCGAACGATGTGCCTGCCGGCGCACTGGTCCAGCCTGTGTCATAGCTGGCCCTAGCGCTCCCCGCGTCAGTGTCGACGGCGCTGATTGCCCCAAAAACCGCAGCGGCGGAGAAAACAACGGCAAGCGCCGAGCGAAGCATTCTTTTGTACATGGTCGGCTTCGTCCTCACTTGATGGAATCCTCTCCCCCGCGTGTCCGACGATGGCTCATTCAGGCACGTCACTGCCACAGGGACGATGCATCATGTTCTTGCATGTTCAGGACCCTGGGGGGTGGAGATTTGCCCAGAAGCGGCACAAACGAGACACATCCCCACCCCGTCACGTCTCTGTGTGACGAGGGAGCGCGGCTCTACGCGGCGGCGCTCAGCACGGGCCGGATCGCAAGGGGAGAAGTTGAAAACGCCCCCTGCCTGCTTGAATTCGCTCTTCTGCAGCCCGACCCGGATGACGCGAACCAACTGCGTCCGGTTCCCCCATCCGTCGCATTGGCCCAACGCCTTCATCCGATTGAACGTGAGATCCAGGACCGCCGACGCAGCGCTGTAGATCTCACCGACGCTTTCGAGCCGTTCCTTACCATCAGTGCCCAGAGTCCCGCCAACACGCACGCCATCACGGTGCTGGAGGGCTTCGAGCGGATCAACGCCGCCCTGAACCTGGCGACCGCCGAATGCCACACCGAGGTGCTGACGGTCCAGCCCGGCGGCGCCCGGCCCTCGCTCGCCCTGACGCAGGCACTGGAGCGCGACGCCCCGCTGATCGACCGCGGGGTCAGCATACGGACCCTCTACCAGCACACCGCGCGGCACAGCCAGGGCACGCTGGCCTACGTCGACCGGATCTCCGCGGGCAAGGTGGAGATCCGTACGCTGGAGGAACTGATAGAGCGCCTCATCATCTTCGACCGCACCGTGGCCTTCATCCCCGCCAGCGACGACCGGCGGGTGGCGCTGGAGCTGCGGCACCCGGGCCTGGTCGAGTACCTCATCAAGGTCTTCGAGCAGCTCTGGCGGCGCGCTGTGCCCCTGCGCCAGGAAGTGACGTACCGGCACACCCCCGAGGGGATTTCGGGCGTCCAGCGCTCCATCGCGCAGCTTCTGGTGGAGGGCTACGTCGACGAGGCGATCGCCCGCCGGCTCGGCATGAACGTACGGACCGCCCGCGCGCACATCGCCAAGCTGGCCACCGTTCTGGGCAGCGGGAGCCGCGCCCAACTCGGCTACCTCATCGCGCAGTCGGGGATCCTCGACGGCCCCGGCGGACTGCCGGGCGGCGGCGGCCTGACCCCCGAACCGGATCCGGATCCGGATCCCGGTCCCGGCCGCCTGGTGTGAACGCGCGAAGGCCCCGCCCCGGAAGGGGGCGGGGCCTTCACCACAACACGGGCACCGGGCGGCGGCGCCGGTCAGTCCAGCGGCCGCTTGGGACGCCACACGACCAGGGCGTTGCCCGGCTGCGGCGGCTGGTACGGGACCAGGTCGCGCCGGTACGAGGCGTGCACCTGGGCCTCGCGCTGGCGCAGCACCGCCGCCGCGCCGTCCACAGCTGTGGACAGTTCGGCGACGCGCTGCTGGAGCGCGGCGACCTGGTTCTCCAGCTCGATGATCCGCTTGATGCCCGCCAGGTTGATGCCCTCGTCCTGGGACAGCGCCTGCACCGTGCGGAGCAGCTCGATGTCCCGGGCCGAATAGCGCCGGCCGCGGCCGGCCGTCCGGTCCGGGGAGACCAGACCGAGGCGGTCGTACTGGCGGAGGGTCTGCGGATGCAGGCCCGAGAGCTGGGCGGCCACCGAGATGACGTAGACCGGGGTCTCGTCGGTCAGCTGATAAGGATTGCGTCGGCGGCCGTCCATGTCATGCTCCCTTCGCGGACTCGAACAGGATGGAGCGCGGATCCTCCGAGGCCGTGGCATCGCGGAACGACTCCAGCGCCTCCCGGGCCTTGTCCGACAGCTCCGTCGGGACGGCCACTTCGACCGTCACCAGCAGATCGCCGCGGGTGCCGTCCTTGCGGACCGCACCCTTGCCACGGGCGCGCATCGTACGCCCGTTGGGGGTGCCCGGCGGCAGCTTCAGCGTCACCGCGGGGCCGTTCAGGGTCGGCACCTTGATGTCGGCGCCCAGGGTCGCCTCGGCGAAGGTGACGGGGACGGTGACCGTGAGGTTGTCGTCCTTGCGCCCGAACACCGGGTGGCTGCCGACATGGACGACGACGTACAAGTCGCCGGCCGGACCGCCGCGTTCACCCGGGGCTCCCTTGCCGCGCAGCCGGATCCGCTGGCCGTCGGAGACGCCCGCCGGGATCCGGACCTGCATGGTGCGCGAGGAGCGGGCCCGGCCGCTGCCCTTGCAGATGTCGCAGGGGGTCTCGGCGATCAGCCCCCGGCCCTTGCAGTCCGCGCAGGGGTCGGTCAGCGAGAAACCGCCGCCGCTGCCGCGCGAGACCTGCCCGGTGCCGACGCAGGTCGGGCACACGCGGGGCGTGCCGTTCTTGTCGCCGGTGCCCGAACACGCCTTGCAGGGAGCCTGCGAGGACATCCGCAGCGGCACCGTGGCCCCGTCCACCGCCTCCGTGAAGGAGAGGGTGACCTCGGACTCGATGTCCTGGCCGCGGCGCGGCTGGGTGCGGGTCCCCGCACCGGCGCCCGCGCCGCCGCGGTTGAACAGGCCGCCGAACACGTCGCCCAGGCCGCCGCCGAAGCCGCCCGCGCCCGCTCCGCCCTGGGCGCCTCCGAAGAGGTCGCCCAGGTCGAAGTTGGAGAAGCCGCCGCCACCGCCGGGACCGGCGCGGAAGCCACCGTTCCCGAACAGCGCGCGGGCCTCGTCGTACTCCTTGCGCTTCTTCTGGTCGCCGAGGACGTCATGCGCCTCGGAGATCTCCTTGAAGCGCTCCTCGGCCGAGGAATCACCCTTGTTGGCGTCCGGGTGGAACTCGCGGGCGAGCTTCCGGTACGCCTTCTTGATCTCGGCCTCGGTGGCGTCCTTCGGGACACCGAGGACCTTGTAGTAGTCCTTCTCGACGAAGTCCTTGGTGCTCATCCCCGGTGGCCCTCCTCTCGTGACGTGCTGACATCTGGTGACGCGGCGGCATCAGGCCTCAGCCCTTGTCGGCCCCGTCCGCATCCGGACCCGGCTCGGCCGCGTCCTCGGACTTGGCCGGAGCGGCCGCGCCCGGCTGGGGCTCCGCCACCGCGACCCGCGCGGGACGGATCGTACGCTCGCCGATCCGGTAACCCGGCTGCAGGATCGCCACGCAGGTGTCCTCGGTGACGTCCGGCGCGTACGAGTGCATCAGGGCCTCGTGGATCGTCGGGTCGAAGGGCTCGCCCTCCTTGCCGAACTGCTGCAGGCCCATCTTGGCGGCGGCCGTCTCCAGCGATTCGGCCACCGACTTGAAGCCGCCCAGCAGCTCGCCGTGCTCCCGCGCCCGGCCGATGTCGTCCAGCGTCGGGAGCAGCTCGGTCAGGAGGGACGCGACCGCGATCTCCTTGACCGCGATCCGGTCCCGCTCGACCCGGCGACGGTAGTTCTGGTACTCCGCCTGGAGCCGCTGGAGGTCCGCGGTGCGCTCACCGAGCGCGGTGCGGGCCTGGTCCAGCTGGGCCAGCAGAGCGGTTTCCTTGCCGAGCGACTCGGCTGCTCCTGCGTCCCCGGCCGGGGCCGCCTTCTCCTCCGGGGAGGAGTCGGCGGCCTTCGGCTCGGCTGCGGCGTCGTCCGCCTTGTCGCCGGTGGGGACTTCGGGCTTCTCGTCGAAACCCGGGGTCTCCTCCGACATCAGGCAGCGCCGCCCTTCGGCTTCTCGTCGTCGACGATCTCGGCGTCGACGACGTCGTCGTGGGCGTCGGCGGCCTGGCCGGCGTCACCGGTCGGCGCGCCACCGGCGGCCTGGGCGCCCTGGGCGTCGGCGTAGATCGCCTGGCCGAGCTTCTGGCTGACGGCGCCGAGCTTCTCGGTCGCGGTGCGGATCTCGGCGGTGTCCTCGCCCTTGAGCTTTTCCTTCAGCTCGGCGACGGACGCCTCGACCTCGGCCTTGACGTCGGCCGGGACCTTGTCCTCGTTGTCCTTGACGAACTTCTCCGTCTGGTAGACGAGCTGCTCGCCCTGGTTGCGGGACTCGGCGGCCTCCTTGCGGCGCAGGTCCTCGTCCGCGTACTGCTCCGCCTCCTGGCGCATGCGGTCGACCTCGTCCTTGCCGAGCGAAGAGCCGCCGGTGACGGTCATCTTCTGCTCCTTGCCCGTGCCGAGGTCCTTGGCCGTGACGTGCATGATGCCGTTCGCGTCGATGTCGAAGGAGACCTCGATCTGCGGGACGCCACGCGGGGCCGGCGGCAGGCCGGTCAGCTCGAACATGCCGAGCTTCTTGTTGTACGCCGCGATCTCGCGCTCGCCCTGGTAGACCTGGATCTGCACGGACGGCTGGTTGTCCTCGGCCGTCGTGAAGATCTCGGACCGCTTGGTCGGGATCGTGGTGTTGCGCTCGATGAGCTTGGTCATGATGCCGCCCTTGGTTTCGATACCAAGGGACAGCGGGGTCACGTCGAGGAGCAGGACGTCCTTGACCTCGCCCTTGAGGACACCGGCCTGGAGGGTCGCGCCGATGGCGACGACCTCGTCCGGGTTGACGCCCTTGTTGGCGTCCTGGCCGCCGGTCAGTTCCTTGACCAGCTCGGCGACGGCCGGCATACGGGTCGAGCCGCCGACGAGAACGACGTGGTCGATCTCGGACAGGTTGATGCCCGCGTCCTTGATGACGTTGTGGAACGGCGTCTTGCACCGGTCCAGCAGGTCCGCGGTCAGCTGCTGGAACTGCGAGCGCGTGAGCTTCTCGTCCAGGTGCAGCGGACCCTCAGCGGACGCCGTGATGTAGGGCAGGTTGATCGAGGTCTCCGTGGAGGAGGACAGCTCGATCTTCGCCTTCTCGGCGGCCTCGCGCAGACGCTGCAGCGCCATCTTGTCCTTGGCGAGGTCGACGCCGTGGCCGTTCTGGAACTGCTTCACGAGGTACTCGACGACGCGCTGGTCCCAGTCGTCGCCACCGAGGTGGTTGTCACCGTTGGTGGCCTTGACCTCGACGACGCCGTCGCCGATCTCGAGGAGCGACACGTCGAAGGTGCCGCCACCGAGGTCGAAGACGAGAATGGTCTGGTCGTCCTTGTCGAGACCGTAGGCCAGGGCGGCGGCGGTCGGCTCGTTGACGATGCGCAGGACGTTCAGACCCGCGATCTCACCGGCCTCCTTCGTCGCCTGACGCTCGGAGTCGTTGAAGTAGGCCGGGACGGTGATGACCGCGTCCGTGACCTTCTCACCCAGGTAGGCCTCGGCGTCGCGCTTCAGCTTCTGCAGGATGAAGGCGCTCATCTGCTGCGGGTTGAAGTCCTTGCCGTCCAGGTTGATCTTCCAGTCGGTGCCCATGTGGCGCTTGACCGACCGGATGGTCCTGTCGACGTTCGTGACCGCCTGGCGCTTGGCCACCTCGCCGACGAGGACCTCGCCGTTCTTGGCGAAGGCGACGACGGACGGCGTGGTCCTGGCGCCCTCGGCGTTGGTGATGACGGTGGGCTCGCCGCCTTCAAGAACGCTGACGACCGAGTTGGTGGTGCCCAGGTCGATGCCGACCGCACGTGCCATTTTGATTCCTCCAGCAACACTGACTTGAGTGGAACAGACTCAAGGATGCATGATCCCCTCCACATCGTCAACAGACCTGAGTCGAGCCCGCTCAACTTTTAACCCACCCTTACGCTCACGCACGAGCAGGGCCCGTTCAGCCGGGAATGGAGGCGCAGGGCCGAGCGGGGGACCCGGCCCGACCCGGCCGCGCGCCACCCACCCCCGTCCGCAGGCGTACGGCACGGTGCCCCCATGCCGCCCCTCCCACCTCTCCCACCCCTCCGGCTCCGACCCCCCGCCGCCCCGCCGGCGAAGCGCGTCGCCGACCTCCTCGGCGCCCTGCTGCTGCTGGCCGCGCTGGCCGTCCCGCTCGGCATGGTGTGCGCCCTGCTGTACGCCGCCCCCCGCGGCGCGGCCCCCCGCGCGCGCGTCTTCGTACGGGAGACCCGCACCGGCCTCGGCGGCCGCCCCTTCCACACCTGGCGCTTCCGCACGGACGGCCCCCGGCTCGGCGCCGCCCTGGACCGGTACGCCCTCGACGGCCTCCCGCAGCTGCTGAACGTCGTCCGCGGCGAGATGTCCCTGGTCGGACCCCGCCCCCTGGCGAGCGCGGAGCACCCCGAGCGGCTCCTGGTGCGCCCCGGCATGACGGGCCTGTGGCAGGTGAGCGCCCGCTCGGACCTGCCGTGGGAGGAGATGGACCTGCTGGACCGGCACTACGTGGAGAACCACTGGCTCGGGATGGACCTCGCGATCCTCGCGCAGACCCCCCGCGCGATCCTGCGCACGGCCGTCCCGAAGGCACCGCGGCAGGCGGCCCCGCAGACACCCGCGACGGCCCCGCCTGAGCCCCTGGTGACCCCGGCCCCGCAGCCCGCACCACAGCCCGCACCACAGCCCGCTCCGGACACCGCGACGCACCCCGCCCCGCAAAGGGTGGCCTGAGCGACACAGATCACCGCGCGCTCGGCTACATTGCGGCACGGGAAATGGGTAATCTCAAGGCTTGACTGACTAAGTTACTGCTTAGTAAGTGCCCGAGTGCCCGCCCTGGCCCGCCCGAGGAGCCGTCCCATGCAACTCGCCGCGATCATCGTGTCGCTGGTCCTGACCGTGGTCGGCGTCGCGCTGCTCGCCCGAGCCGTGGCGCAGATCTACCGGTTCGTGAAGATCGGCCAATCCGTCCCGGCGGGCAGCCGCACGGACCGGCCGATGGACCGAACGCTCACCCTGGCCAAGGAGTTCCTCGGCCACAGCCGGATGAACCGCTGGGGCATCGTCGGATTCGCGCACTGGTTCGTCGCGATCGGCTTCCTGACGCTGCCTCCGACGCTGGCCCAGGCCTACGGCCAGCTCTTCCAGGCGGACTGGACGCTGCCGATCATCGGCGAGTTCCTGCCGTTCGAGCTGTACATCGAGTTCATCGGCGTGATGACCACCATCGGCATCCTCGTGCTGATGGCCATCCGACTGGCCAACCTGCCCTCCCGGGCCGGCCGCAAGTCGCGCTTCGCGGGCTCGAAGGCCTGGCAGGCGTACTTCGTCGAGTACATCATCCTGACCATCGGCCTCGCGATCCTCACCCTGCGCGGCCTCGAGGGCGCGATCCACCACGTCGACAGCTACGAGCCGGCGTACTTCCTCTCGTACCCGCTGGTCCTGGCCTTCAAGGGCCTCTCGGTCGGCACGCTGCAGAACCTCATCTACATCACCGCGATGATCAAGATCGGCACCTCGCTGATCTGGATGATCGTCGTCTCCCTCAACACCAACATGGGTGTCGCCTGGCACCGCTTCCTCGGCTTCCCGAACATCTGGTTCAAGCGGAACGCCGACGGCGCCACGGCGCTCGGCGCGCTCCAGCCGATGACCAGCGGTGGCAAGGTCATCGACTTCGAGGACCCGGGCGAGGACGACGTCTTCGGCGTCTCCCAGGTCGAGCAGTTCTCCTGGAAGGGCATCCTCGACTTCTCCACCTGCACCGAGTGCGGCCGCTGCCAGTCGCAGTGCCCGGCCTGGAACACGGGCAAGCCCCTGTCCCCGAAGCTCCTGATCATGTCCCTGCGCGACCACGCGCACGCCAAGGCGCCGTACCTGCTCGCGGGCGGCGGCAAGGACATGGAGGGCAACGAGAAGGCGACCCCGGAGCAGCTGGCGAACGTACCGGCCGCGGCCCTGGCGGAGGCGGAGCGCCCGCTCATCGGCACCGCCGAGGAGAACGGCGTCATCGACCCGGACGTGCTCTGGTCCTGCACCAGCTGCGGCGCGTGCGTGGAGCAGTGCCCGGTCGACATCGAGCACATCGACCACATCGTCGATATGCGGCGCTACCAGGTGATGATCGAGAGCGCGTTCCCGAGCGAAGCCGGGACGATGCTCAAGAACCTGGAGAAGAAGGGCAACCCCTGGGGGCTGGCCAAGAAGCAGCGCGTCGAGTGGACGAAGGAGGTCGACTTCGAGGTCCCGATCATCGGCAAGGACGCGGAGGACCTCTCGGAGTTCGACTACCTCTACTGGGTCGGCTGCGCCGGCGCGCTGGAGGACCGGGCGAAGAAGACCACGAAGGCCTTCGCGGAGCTGCTGAACATCGCGGGCGTCAAGTTCGCGATCATGGGCGGCGACGAGAAGTGCACGGGTGACTCCCCGCGCCGTCTGGGCAACGAGCCGCTGTTCCAGCAGCTCGCCCAGGAGAACGTCGCGATGCTGAACATGGCCTTCGGCGAGGACGACGACGACCCGGAGACGAAGAAGCCGAAGTCGGCGAAGCGGATCGTCTCGACCTGCCCGCACTGCTTCAACACCATCGCGAACGAGTACCCGCAGCTGGGCGGCGAGTACGAGGTCATCCACCACACGCAGCTGCTCCAGCACCTGATCGACGAGGGACGCCTCACGCCGGTCACCCCGGTCGACGGGCTGATCACGTACCACGACCCCTGCTACCTGGGCCGGCACAACAAGATCTACACGCCGCCGCGCGAGATCATGTCCGCCGTCCCGGGCCTGCGCCAGCAGGAGATGCACCGCCACAAGGAGCGGGGCTTCTGCTGCGGCGCCGGTGGCGCGCGGATGTGGATGGAGGAGCGGATCGGCAAGCGCATCAACAACGAGCGCGTCGATGAGGCCCTGTCCCTCAACCCCGACATCGTCTCGACCGCCTGCCCGTTCTGCCTGGTCATGCTGACCGACTCGGTCAACGGCAAGAAGAACGACGGCCAGGCGAAGGAGTCGGTGCAGGTCGTCGACGTGGCGCAGCTGCTGCTGGACTCGGTACGGACGCCCGCGGAGGCGGAGCCGGAGCCCGAGCCGGAGCCGGAGCCCGCGAAGTAGGGCGTAGCACGACGCGGTACGTACGGAAGCGGCCGGTACCCCTCGCGCGGGGGTACCGGCCGCTTTCGCGTACGTACGCCGGGTGCGTAGGCCGGGTGCGTAGGCCGGGTGCGTAGGCCGTCAGCGCTGGTCGGAGCGGTTGCGGCGGAGGATCGCGAAGCCGAGACCCGCGGCGCCGACGGCGGCCATGCCGCCACCAGCGGCCAGCAGGGTCGGGGCGCCCGCGTCGGCCGCCTGGGTGACGCCCTCGGCACCGGCCTTCACGCCACCCTTGGGCACGACGCGATCGGCCTTCTTCTCGACCGCCGGTCCGGCCTTCTGCTCGACCTTCTTCTCGGCCTTCTGCTCGACCTTCTTCTCGGCCTTCTTCTCGGCCTTCTTCTCGGCCGTGTACTTCTCGATGAGCCTGCCGCGGAAGTCGTAGACCCAGCTGCTGCCGCCGCCGTTCCTGCCGTCGATGACGACGAACTTCACGCGGTGGCCGTCCTGGACCAGCTTGTACGTCCAGCCGTCATGGACGGCGCCGGGGTTCTGGAGGTCGATGGCGCCGAGGAAGGCGCCCTTCGCCATGAACAGCTCGGCGCGCTTGCCGTTCGGCCCGTCGGTCAGCTTCGCGATCCGCCCGTCGGCCATCGTGACCCGCGCGGAGGTCTCCTTGCGGACCTCCTTCTTCTCGTCCGCCTTCTCGTCCGCCGCCGTGCCCTCCATCCAGGAGGTCACGGTGCCATTCGGCTGGAGGATGACGCGCATGCCGTTGTTCCGGCCCTGGGCGGGCTTGCCGTCCTTGCTGACCAGGGTGTCCAGCTTGGTGGACCCGTCGAAGATGTCGGCCTCGAAGTGTCGGTCGTTGATCTTGTAGATCTTGGCGACCGAGCGGTCGGCGAGATTGACGGTGGTCACGAACCCGCGGACGTTCCCCTCGGGGCGGGGCTTGGCGCTCGCCTCCGGCTGCGCGATGCCCGGCCGGGTCTCCGGTTCCGGGGCGGCCGGGGAATCGGCGAAGGCCGCGCCCACCGGCAGGGCCAGCACGGCCACCGCTCCGGCGGTGACGGCGGTGGCGCGGAGGGTGGTGCGGCGGGTGCTTCGGCGGGTGCTGCGCATGGCGTCGGCTCTTCCTCGTGGACATCGGGCTGCGATACGTCCGAAGCTACGGGGGACATATGTGCGTATTCAGTAGGCAATGTAACGAGAGGCCACAGACTCCCGCGCAGCCGTGTAAACCGCCCCGGGGGCCAGCCCCCCGGGGCAATACACCTAGGGGATGTCACAGGTCAGCCGCAAAGGCCCCGGGTTCCGGCCGCCCGCACACCGCCGGTCGCCGGACCAGGTACGTTCGATCACGTGGCAGGATTCAGGATCGGACGCGGCCGGGACAACAACCGTGCTCCGCAACAACCCCCGCAGCAGCAACAGCCGTACGGGCAGCAGCAACAGCCGCCGTACGGCCGGCAGGCCCATCCCCCGGCCGGCCCGCCGCCGCAGCAGCAGTGGCCGCAACCGTCGCCAGGGGGCCACGGGGAGCCGGAGTACTTCGACCCCCGCACGGGCGCTCCGCCCTACCCGGGCGGCGGCTATGGCGGCCCCGGCGGCGGGGGCTCGTACGCGGACAACCCCGGGCACACGCAGGCCTTCGCCTTCGGCGAGGACCCGTACAGCCAGGGCGCGACCTATCACGCGGGCGCGGACCGGCCCCCGGTCGGGCCGACCGGGCCGCGGCTGAGGTGGAAGGACCTGCTCCGGGGCATCGTCATGCGGCCCGGCCCGACCTTCCTCCAGATGCGGGACTACCCCGTCTGGGGTCCGGCGCTGATCGTGACGTTCCTGTACGGCCTGCTCGCCGTCTTCGGCTTCGACAAGGCCCGCAAGGACGTCATCAACGCGACGCTGGCCAACGCCGTCCCGATCGTCCTGACCTCGGCCGTCGCCTTCGTCATCTGCGGCCTGATCCTGGGCGCGGTCACGCACACCCTGGCCCGCCAGCTGGGCGGCGACGGCGCGTGGCAGCCGACGATCGGCCTGTCGATGCTGGTCATGTCGGTCACGGACGCCCCGCGCCTGCTCTTCGCCCTCTTCCTGGGCGGCGACAACGTCCTCGTACAGGTGCTGGGCTGGGCCACCTGGGTGGCGGCCGGCGCCCTCTTCACCTCGATGATCAGCAAATCGCACGACCTGCCGTGGCCGAAGGCCCTCGGCGCGTCCGCGATCCAGCTGATCGCCCTGCTGTCGATCATCAAGCTGGGCACGATCTAGCACCCCGGACAGCGCAGGAGGGCCCGTACGCGATGCGTACGGGCCCTCCTGCGCCATCCCTCGCGGGGACCCCTCGCGGGACGCCCTCAGGCGTCGAGGACCTGGCCCTCACGCTTGACGACGGGCGGTTCGACCGACCAGGGGAAGTTGATCCACTCGTCGGTCTTCTTCCACACGTATTCGCACTTCACCAGCGAGTGCGACTTCTCGTAGATCACGGCCGACCGCACCTCGGCGACGTGGTCGAGGCAGAAGTCGTGCACCAGCTTGAGCGTCTTGCCGGTGTCGGCGACGTCGTCGGTGATCAGCACCTTCTTGGCGGTGAAGTCGATCGCCTCGGGCACGGGGGCCAGCATGACGGGCATCTCGAGCGTCGTGCCCACGCCGGTGTAGAACTCCACGTTCACGAGGTGGATGTTCTTGCAGTCGAGCGCGTACGCCAGGCCGCCCGCCACGAAGACGCCGCCGCGCGCGATGCTGAGGATGATGTCGGGCTCGTACCCGTCGTCGGCGATGGTCTGCGCCAGCTCGCGGACGGCGCGGCCGAACCGCTCGTAGTCGAGGTTCTCGCGTACGTCGCTCATGCCTGGTGCCTCACCTGAGTGCGGTGGAAGTTCTGGAAGGACCGCGACGCCGTCGGTCCGCGCTGGCCCTGGTAGCGCGAGCCGTAGCGCTCGCTCCCGTACGGGAACTCGGCGGACGAGCTGAGCTGGAACAGGCACAGCTGCCCGATCTTCATGCCCGGCCAGAGCTTGATGGGCAGCGTGGCGAGGTTCGACAGCTCGAGCGTGACGTGCCCCGAGAACCCGGGGTCGATGAACCCGGCCGTCGAATGCGTCACCAGCCCGAGGCGGCCCAGGCTGGACTTGCCTTCCAGTCTGGACGCGATGTTGTCCGGGAGCGAGATGACCTCGTACGTCGAGGCCAGCACGAACTCACCCGGGTGAAGGATGAACGCCTCGTCGCCGTCCGGCTCGACCATCCGGGTCAGATCCGGCTGCTCGGTGGCGGGGTCGATGTGCGCGTAGCGGTGGTTCTCGAACACCCGGAAGAACCGGTCGAGCCGTACGTCGATGCTGGAGGGCTGCACCATCGAATCCTCGAACGGGTCGATGCGAACCCGTCCGCTGTCGATCTCGGCACGGATGTCTTTGTCGGAGAGAAGCACGTCCCGAGGATACGCAGAGCGCGCGGGCCACCCCCAATCGAGTGCGCCCGCGCGCGTCCGTCCGCTGCCGGTACGACTACCGCTTGCCTCCTGCGTGCCTACCGCTTGCCTACCGCTTGCCCACGGGCACCGCGTGCCGCAGGCGCGCGCACCGCGGACACCGGATGAGCCGCCCCGGACCGATCCGCCCGGCCCCGAGCTGCTGCATCGGGAACGAAGCGGTACTGAATACATGCCCTTCGGCACAACGGACGACGGTGTGCTCCATCGAGTCCCTTTCCCCAACGAGCCGTGCTGCGACGAATCGCCACATTAGGGGATGAACAAGACCCACTCCAGTCGCCGCTCCGCACCCCAAAGGTACGCCCCAACTCCCGCCCCCACAGCACCCGGTACCCCCACCACCCCCACCCCCCGCCGGGGCGAATTCACCGACAAGGGATCATGGGGTACAGTGTGCAACGATGCGGCACCAGATAATTGGCCCGCTGTGCGGATGTAGTTTAATGGTAGAACATGAGCTTCCCAAGCTTATAGCGCGGGTTCGATTCCCGTCATCCGCTCTTGCAAGAAGGCCCAGGTCAGCGACCTGGGCCTTCTTCGTTGTCTAGACCTATCGAGCCCCGCATGCCATAACTGCCGTCATTGTGCGTCGGGTTGACCCCGACTCGTACGCAGCAGCTTCAGGAAGACGGCGCCGGCGGGGCTGGAGGGGCCGTCCGTCCGCCAGGCCAGAGCGACCCGGCCGCGTAGCCGCGGCTCGGTGATCTCCAGCGTCCGCAGCCCGAACGCCGCCGCCGCGCTCGCGGGGAGGGCCGGAACCACCGCCACGCCGAGACCGCGGGCGGCGAGCTGTGCAAGGAACAGCGGAGCGGCTGCCTCGAAGGCGACGCGGGGCCGGAACCCCGCCTGTGCGCACGCGCGGTCGAGTACCCCGCGCAGCCCTGTGCCACGTGGCAGGCTGATCAACGGGCGATCGCGGAGCTCGGCCAACGGAATGCTCGTGCGGTCCGGGGACGTGAGGGCGGAGTCGTCCGGGGCGACGGCTGCGACCAGCGGCTCGTCGACCAGGACCTGGAGGGAGATGCCTGGCGGGGGCTCCTGGTCCGCGAGTCCGATCACCGCGGTGTCGAGCTCCCCTCGGTGCAGCGCGGCGAGCATCCGCTCTGAGGTGTCCTCGGTCAGGGCGATCTCCACCTGGGGGTGGTCCTCGTGGAAGCCTGCCAGGACGGCGGCGAGGTCGAACTCATGGGCTGCCCCGGCTGCGCCCGAGACGAGGCCGAGGGTGACCTTGCCGCGGAGCAACCCGGTGAATTCGCCCGCGGTCTGCCGTACCGCTTCGACGGCGGTGATCGCGGCCCGCGCGTACGGCAGTACGGCCTCGCCCACCTCCGTAAGCGTCACCGACCGGCCGGAGCGGTCGAGCAGCGAGTGCCCGAGTTCCTTTTCGAGCTGGCGGACCTGGGCACTCACACCCGGCTGTGCCAAGTGCAGCCGGGTGGCGGCGCGGGTGAAGTTGGCTTCCTCCGCGACCGTGACGAAGTACCGCAGCTGCCGAATATCCATAACTGATCATTCTAGTTGCGAGACATGCAAACTCTTGGACTTATGACGGGGCTGCCGAGAGCCTTGAGGCCATGGGGAACACGACGTACCGCAGACCAGCGGCGGAGATCAGAGCCGCGATCGCGGCCGAACGCCGGGAGCTGGCGGCCGTCCTGGACGGCCTGTCGGCCGAGGAGTGGGACGCGCCGACCCTGTGCGGGGGGTGGCGGGTACGGGAGGTCGCGGCCCACATGACGATGGGGTTTCGGTACTCGCTCTCCAAGATGGCGTGGCAACTGATCAGAGCGCGAGGCAGCCTCCATCGGATGACCGACCGATGTGCCCGCACAGACGCGGCCACCCATTCGACGCGTGGGCTCGCCGCATTGCTGAGTGACAACGCGGATCACCCCTGGAAACCGCCGGTCGGCGGGATCGAGGCGGCCTTGGGCCACGACGTGATCCACGGCCTGGACATCACGGTCGCGCTGGGCCTCGGCCGCCGGGTTCCCGAGGACCGCGTGCGCATCCTGCTGGAGAGCGTCGACGCCAGGACCCTCAAGTTCTTCGGAGCCGACCTCGGCGGCATAGAACTCCGTGCGAACGACCTTGAATGGTCCTTCGGCACCGGAACGCCTCTGTCCGGCGCCGCACAGGACCTTCTCCTGCTCGCATACGGCCGACGGCTCCCACCGGGACACCTCCGCGGCGACCCGCGCGACCGCTTCGTCGCCGCACCCGTGGCGTGACGGGCATGCGCATCCGACTGCTCCAGGGGCTCGCCCTGCTCGCCACCGGTCTCCTCGCCGGCGCGTTCGGCTACGGCGCAGCCAACCTCGTCCCCACCTTCAACGCGGTACCGCTCGACATACGGCTGTCGTTCCACGCCGAGTTGATGAAGATGAACGGCATCACCATGCAGGCGGCGATGGCCGTGTCGACGCTGAGCTCCCTCGCCCTCTCGGCCCTGGCCCGCGGCCGCGCCCGGCTGATGGCGGGTACGGCAGGTGGGCTGACCCTCGCGTCCTTCCTGATCACCCGGCTCGGCAACGTGCCGATCAACGGCCGGATCAAGGAATGGGCACTCACCTCGGCCCCGGCCGATCACGCGGAGATCCTGCGGCGCTGGGAACTCTTCAACAACCTGCGCACGCTCACTGCCCTCACGGCGTTCGTTCTGCTCATCGTCCTCACCCTCGGGCAACCGCCAGTCGACCAGAAGCAGACGCAGATCACCCCGGCTTGAACACGGTCGCGCCGCGACTCTGGACGTACCACAGGCCCTACCGCCAGGGGCATGCCCCAGCCGTGCCCTTACGGGCGGTGCGCAGCGGTCAGAACCGGTGCGCGGAGGCATGCCCTGCGAAGCCCGTCGGGAAGGCTCAGGTCAGCGACCTGGGGCTTCCTCGTTGTTCAGGCCTTCCTGGCGCCGCGCACCACCCCGCGCCACCTGCCCTGCTCGTGTCAGAGCAAGTGCGGCGGCGGTACGACCAGAACCACGGCGAGGAGGCGCGGCCTCATCCGTGGGAGCGCCTGGGTCTCGAACCACCCGCCGGACGGGAGCATGTGACGGCGAGCCGTACCGGGGGTGGGGTCGCCGAGTTCGGACGGGTCGATGCCGAGGTCGGCCAGCTCGACGATCTGGTCGGCGACGGCCTTCACCTCGTCGCGGACGGTCTTCGGGTAGCCGACCTCGTCCTCGGCGTGGAAGGCGTACTCCCACACCCAACGGTCGTCGGTCACCGGGCGGCCCCGCCGGCGGTACGGAGGCCGGCCTCGGCCGCGGCGGCGTTGCGGATGCGGCTGATCTCGAAGGCGATGTCTCGGGCCTCGCCGAGGTCGGTGACCTCTCCGGCGCGGGCCTCGAGCACGTGGAGTCGGGCGGCGGTCTCCGGGTGCCGGGCAATGGCCACCTCAACGGCCCACGCCTCCGTGAACGTGCGGAGAGGAATGGCGGAAACCTCGGCGCGCGCGCGGGCGGTGCTGGCCGCGCGGTCGCGGTCGAAGTCGGCGAGCAGCTGCGGAGCCACCTGGGCGAGGGCGGCGCGGATCGCCTCCGGCTGAGTGGGCGGCTGCGGGACGGCGGACGGCTGGGGCGCGGTGCTCATGCGGCTTCGGTCCTCTCCTCCTGGTCGAGTTCGCCCGCACGGTAGGCATCGGCAAGGGCGGTGACGTGCTGACGGGACCAGCCGACGCGGCGGCCGGTCGCAGCCTTCTGCCCGTAGCGGTCGGCGGAGCCGATCCGGCCCACCGTGCGATTGAGGTGCGCCTGCGTCCGCGCAAGGACCTGCTCGGCCCGGCGGACGGCCTTGAGTGCGTCGTCCAGATCGGCCTTCTCGTCGTCCGTCAGGGGGTCGCTCACAGTTCGCACAGCCCGAGCATAAACCGTCGCCCGCGTTTGACGCTATGACGCGACTCGGAAGAGCGATCGCGGCAGGAACGGGTACCTCCGGCGCCGACACCGCGCTGATAGCGGTGCAACAGGTTGCCCTGCGGCGACATATCAGCGGGAGAGAATCCGAGCCGTTCCAGCGCCGCGACCAAACGGCGCAAGCTCTGCTGATACGACTGCACGTCAGCCAGGACATCCAGGTCGGCGCTCGCCGCCGGTGGGGTCCGACCATGCTCCAGGCCGTGCAGGAGCACCATTTGCCCACCGATCAGCGACCAGGCATCCGGCACCTGCTCCGAAAGGTCGAACAGCACGTCCCACAGCTTCACCAGCGGACCGGTGAACAGGTCCGACTGCAGCCGTACGCCGGGCAATTCAGCCGCCATACTCATACCCTCCGAGGCGGTACATAGCGAGTCAGCAGAGACTCAAACAACCCAGCTGCGGCTGCATCGGCTCGGCCCTCGTGGCGGTCCAGCAAGTCGGCCGCCACTACTGAGGCGGGGGCGTCGTAGCCCCACCCAGGCGTTTCAGACCTTGAGCTCAGGAACGACCACATCTCCGCCGGGGGGATTCGGACCGAGACATTGCCCCGCTCTTCATCACGGACCATGCCGAACTCGGCTTCCAGTCTGTCGACGCTGCCGGGATGTACGTAGATCTCCGCACGGCCGAGAGCGATGTAGTCCGCCCCCGCCTGCGCCGCGGCACTCGCTCCCCCCTCACCACATCCTGAGCGGCGAGCAGAACCGGCAGTACGCCGGAATGAACGCGGTACGAGCGAACCTCGGCTCTGGCGGCAAGAAGCTCCTGAAGCAGGGCCGGAGCCGGTTGCCCGTGGGCAAGGAGATTCCGCAATCGCATGCGCACCCGGGACTTCTCGGCATCGGACAGGCCCACCGGCTGATGGCCGTCCAGCACCGCCAGAACGCCCCATGCATTGCGGGCCGACAACGGTCTCCGTGAACGAGGGCCCCGGTCCTTTCGATCCCGGACACTGCCCCCGGCAACCAGCCAACGGCCACCGACCCGCTGCCCTTGAAGCTTCCCGTCATGCAGCAACTGACGGACACGGGAATCATCCACCCCGAGCAGGGCCGCGTCCCGCACACCGAGCGGGTCAGACCCCACCCATCCGCCGACGCTTTGGCGGTGCAACAGATTCGTACTGGCGTACGGAATCGTTTTCCTGACGCCGCGTCACTCATGTAGACCCTTTTCCTGATTTGCGGTCTATCGCTGTGCAATATGCGGGAATACCCCGGTTCGCGGCGTATCACTGCCTCTGGCAGAGAGTCGCTCTGCGGTCCTCCGCTCAGGGTGATTCAGCGCGTCGGCACAGGCAGGGGGATCGCGGCCCTGAGCGGTCATCGCCGCGGCGCTCGGAATCCTCCTTGGGGGGCTTGAGATTCGAAGCAACAAGAAAGGTCCCGCTATGGCATCGGACGTCATCCGGTCGGATCCACCCGCCAGAGGGTCACAACGCACGCTGCTCAGACGGGGGTCTCTCTCCCTGCTCCCCGTGGCGCTCGTGGCGGCGGCCTCCCTGGCCCCGAGCCCCGCTTACGCCGCCGAAGCCCCCGTGGGGCTGGGGACCGCCACCAACTATGCGGTTCTGGCCGGTTCGACGATCACCAATACGAACCCCACAGTCATCAACGGCGACCTGGGGCTACATCCGGGCACATCGGTGACCGGCTTCCCGCCGGGCATCGTCAACGGAACACAGCACGTGACCGACGCCGCCGCCATGCAGGCGAAGGCCGACCTCGTCACCGCCTACAACGACGCGGACAGCCGGGGACCCGGGAACGTGCTCGCCACGGCCGATATCGGCGGACAAACGCTGGCGCCCGGCGTCTACTCGGCCTCGTCGGAGCTGCACATCACCGGAACGGTGACGCTCGACGGTCAGAACCAGCCCGACTCCGTGTTCATCTTCCGGATCCCCTCGACCCTGATCACGGCTCCGGCCAGCGTCGTGGCCTTCATCAACGGAGCGAACGCCTGCAACGTGTTCTGGGAGGTGGGCAGCTCCGCCACCCTCGACACGACCACGCAGTTCAAGGGCAACATCCTGGCCATGGAGTCCATCACGCTGAACCACAGCGCCGTGATCGAAGGCCGCGCCCTGGCGCGCAATGGCGCGGTCACGATGGACAACAACACGATCACGAGGGCAGCCTGCGCGGTTGGCCCGCCCGGGCCTCCCGGGCCGACGGGCTCACCCGGCCCCACCGGCAGCCCCGGTCCCACCGGCAGCCCCGGCCCGACCGGTGCACCCGGTCCCACCGGTGCACCCGGTCCCACCGGTGCACCCGGTCCCACCGGTGCACCCGGTCCCACCGGCAGCCCTGGTGCCCCCGGCTCGCCCGGTGCCCCCGGCCCCACCGGCTCGCCTGGCGCCCCCGGCCCCACCGGAGCCCCCGGCTCGCCCGGAGCGCCCGGGCCCACCGGTTCCGCAGGACCTGCCGGACCTGCGGGACCCACCGGACCCGCCGGACCTGCCGGACCCGCCGGACCCACCGGACCCGCCGGACCTGCCGGACCTGCCGGACCCGCGGGACCCGCGGGACCCAAGGGGCCTCGCGGCGACAAGGGCGAAAAGGGTGACAAGGGCGAGCACGGCCACGGTCACCACGACCACGGCAAGGGCGAGCACGGTCAAGGTCCCGACGACCACGACCATGACGAGCACGGTCAAGGTCCCGACGACCACGACCATGACGAGGACGAACACGGTCAAGGTCCCGACGACCACGACCATGGCAAGCCCCCCTGGGCCGACTTCTTGCCAGGCGGCCTCGACGACGCCCTGGGCCACGTGGGTCGCGGCTCCACGCCCAAGAGCGTCAACTTCGCCCACGTGAGCGCCGCCACGGACCAGCGGTCGCGGGTGGCGTCGCCAGACCTCAGCGCGCGCGGCGCGAGCAGCGGGACCACCTTCATGGCCGCCTGTGCGGCCGCACTGGCCTTCCTCGGAGGCTCGGCCCTCTTCGCCATGAAACGAACCCGGCGAGGTGCAACGACTCGACAGGACTAGCCCATCGCAGGCGTGACCACCTCACGTCGCTGAACGATCCGTCCCGAGCGCTCGGGACGGATCGCCAGACCGTGGGCGTTCCCGTCACCGACGGCCTACCGCACGGCGTTCACAGGTGGCAGGGCAGTTCGCGAGCGTCGGGTCGGAATTCCGTGCCGGCGTACGCCTTGGCGGCTTCGTCGAGGAAATTCAGGGTGTTCTCCGGGCTCAATGCCTGGGCCTGCAAGTGCGCGTACATATCGCTGTAGCACCGTACGTCGGATCGTTTTTCCAGATAGAAATCGCTGGTGAAGCCTTCCAGATACACCACGTAGGAGTTCCACCAGCCCTGCTGACCCGATTTCTTGGCCAGCTGCATCAGACGGTCGACGAGCCGCTGATCCTGGACTCCGTATTTTTCCGGTTCGAATAAATAAGAACGAACGCCAAACCCCTTCATGTTTCTGAGCAATATGCCAGCGGCAGAGAGACCACCGCCGCGGCGCGGGATCCGTGACGATCCTGCCCGCCGAGGCCCGCTGGGCCACGTCCGCCGCCTGGTCCGCAGCGCTGCGGAAAGCCCCCGATGCCGAAGACACGGCACGGGCATACCCTGATAAGTGGGTCATTGCACTCTCACGTGCAGTGCCCGGAAGGGCGGCCCCGGTGCGTGAATGTGCCGGGGCCGTTGCATCACCGTCTCACCGCGCCGATCCGATCATCCGCTCTTCCGGGAAGGCCCAGGTCAGCAACCTGGGCCTTCTTCGTTGTCTAGACCCTTTCAAGAGTCCCGCACCACTTGCGCACCACTTGACTCCTTTCCCGCCTGCTCAGCGGCCGTCTTCCGGGCGGCCCGCACCATTCCATAGAGGAACCCCGGCCGGGGCGGCCGGGGTTCCTCTTCGTGGGCGGGGCGAGGGGGGTCAGTGCTGGAGGGTGAGGATGCCCGGGCGGTACGGCAGTTGGTCGTAGGGGCCGCCTGCGGTGGGGGATTTGCCCTGGTAGAGGAACTGGAGGTTGCAGGGGTCGATGGTCATGGTCTGGTCGGGGTTGTTGCGGACCAGGTCACCGTGGCTGATGTCGTTGGTCCAGGTGGCGCCGCTGTTGGCCTTGCCCGCGAAGGGGTTGTTCTCGCTGGTGGCCTGCGGGGTCCAGGAACCGCTCAGGCCGGAGGCCGTGAACGAGCGGAAGTAGCGCTGCTGGTTCGCGCCCTTCGCCTCGACGATCATGAGGTACTGGTTCTGGCCCTGCACCTTGTAGACCTGCGGCGCCTCGAACAGCTTGTCCGCCGCGTCGCTCATGACCGTCGTGTACGACGAGCCGAAGTTGCCCGGGAAGTTCCCGATCGGCATGCTCGCCCGGTAGATCTTGCCGTTGTCACCGGCGAAGAACAGGTACATGTTCTGGTCGTCGGCGATCAGGGTCTGGTCGATCGGGCCGGTCGGGGAGTCGGTGCGGGGGATGCTGCCGGTGAACAGCGGCTGCGGCGCGGACCAGCCGTTGGGGTTGGTCGGGTCGCTCGAGGTGCGGTAGATGAAGGGCCACTGACCCCACTGGTAAGCCAGCACCCAGATCTTCTTGGGCGCGAAGTAGAACAGCGTGGGCGCCACCGCGGCCTGGTTCATGCCGGTCTGGCCGGCCGACGCCATGTCCGACCAGTTCGTGAAGGGACGGAACATCATCGAGCCGTACGCCGATCCCGCGAAGTTCGTCCCGTAGACCAGGTGTTTGCCGTTGTACGTGACGGTGGTGAAGTCCTTCAGCGAGGCTCCCCCGTTCGCCGGCTGCGCCAGCGCGCCCGTCGACGTCCATCGGTACGTCGACGGAAGGGCGCACGGGCCGCCCGCCGGGGAGGGCGTCGTCGGGGTCGACGTGCCGGACAGGCCGGTCCACTTCTGGTTGCCACCGCCGGACCAGCAGGCGTGCAGCTGGATCTTGGTGCGGTTGGCGGTGGCCGCGCCGACGGCGTCGAGGCACAGGCCGGACCGGACCTCGGCGATCGTGCCGTCCGTGTTGATGTTCCACTGCTGGCCCGCGCCGCCGTTGCAGTCCGCGATGACCACCGCGGTGCCGTTGGCGGTGCCGTTGTCCTTGGCGTCCAGGCACTTGGTGCCGTAGACCATCAGCTGCTTGCCGGCGGTGTAGGTCCAGCGCTGGTTGGTCTGCCCGTTGCAGTCCCACAGCTGCGCCTGGGTGCCGTTGGCGGTGGTCGAGCCGTTGATGTCGATGCACCGACCGGAGCCGACGCCCTTGATCGCCCCGGTACCGGCTCCGTCGGTGGCGCCGGGGGCGGCCTTGAGGGCGTTCACGACGGCGGAGTAGGCGGCCTTGGGGTTGCCGTTGTTGTCGAAGAGCAGGGGGCTCTCGCCGCCGCGCCAGGAGTCGCTGTCGCGGATGCCCCACACCGTGATCCCGCTGCACCGGAGCACTGCCAGGCAGGCCTTGACCGTGTTGGCGTAGTGGGTGGGCGACGCCTGGGCGATGTCCAGCTCGGTGATCTGGACGTCGACACCCAGGGCGGCGAAGCTGGACAGGGTGGTCTGGAAGCTCGACGGCGGGCCGCCGGCGCCGAAGTGGCTCTGGAAGCCGACGCAGTCGATCGGCACGCCGCGGGCCTTGAAGTCCTTGACCATGCTGTAGACGCCCTGCGTCTTGGCGTCCGACCAGTTCTCGATGTTGTAGTCGTTGTAGCAGAGCTTGGCCGAGGGGTCCGCCGCCCGGGCGGTGCGGAACGCCTCCTCGATGAATCCGTTGCCCAGCACGTTCTGGAACACCGAGCCGCGGTGCTGGCCGGAGCCGTCGGCGAACGCCTCGTTGACCACGTCCCAGGCGTAGATCTTGCCCTTGTAGTGGGTCATCTCGGTGGTGATGTGGTTGTTCATCACGCTGCGCAGCGTGTTCGCGTCGCGGATGGAGCTGACCCAGGCCGGGAGCTGCGAGTGCCAGACCGTGGTGTGGCCGCGCATGCGCTGGCCGTGCTCCGTGGCGTGGTTGACGATGCGGTCGGCGGGGCCGAAGGTGAAATTGCCGCGGGACGGCTCGATGGCGTCCCACTTCATCTCGTTCTCCGGGGTGATCATGTTGAACTCCCGGTCCGCGAGCCCGGCGTACGTCGAGTCGCCGAGCCTGCCGGCGGCCACGGCGGTGCCGAAGTACCGGCCCGAGGGTGCCGCCTGCGTACCCAGGGGCGTCGTGGCTCCGGCGGAGCTGGGGAGGAGCGTCACGACGCCGGCCACCAGCGCCGCGGCCGTCACTCCTATCGCCACGGTTCGGCGACGCCGGCTGAGCCGGTGCAGGCCCTTCATGATTCACCTCGGGAGTCGCGGGTCACCCTGGTCGCCGTGAGCGTGCGCGCGTCGGCCGCTACGGCCTGATCCGCCGCGGGGTGGGTGCGGTGCGGGAGGCGGGACCGTTCCCGCCCACCGGTCACCCGGGGTTCGTGGCTGTGTCGCGTCATGGGTGGGGCCTTCTTCAGGGGATGCGTCAAGGGGAAGTCGGGGAACCCGCCCCGCCGGCACCTCCTGGTGAACGGCGGGACGAGCAACCCCACGAAGAGGAGGCCTCCCCGCGCGCGGCCCCGTAACGAAAAAATCGCGCCGCCCCGGCGATTGCCCCGTGATGCATCTCGCGGCCGGAAAGTGTTACGGCGCGTCCCCGGTTCCGGCCGTCCCCGGGAAGGGGGTGCTCAGGGAGCGGGTCTCAAGCCCCCGCCCCGCGCGGGACGAAGGAGGCCTGGCCGGCGAAGGACGCGGTGCCGTCGGAGCCGTCGAGCCAGATGCCCCCGTCGCGGTGGCGCAGGACCGATCCCGGGTAGTTGTGCGCGTGCAGGGTCACCGATCCGGGGGCCGAACCGGTGCTCGGGCAGAAGGTGGCGTCCTCACGGAACAGTCCGCTGCCGTCGTCGGCGCTCAGCCGCAACCGCAGGAGGCGATGGCGCAGATAGCGGCCGTCAGCGGCGCGGAAGGTGACGCACCGCGGGTCGGCCAGCCCCTGGACGACCGTGAAGGTGACCCGCTCCCGTGTCTGCGCGCCGCTGGACGCGGAGACTCGGCCGAGCGCCGCGAAGTCGTCGGCGTACGTGAGGTACAGGCCGGGTTCGTCCACGGACTCCAGCGACCGCGCGCCCAGCGGCACCGTGCCCGCGGCGGCGGACGGGCCCGACGGGGACGGGCCCGACGGGGACGGGTCGGCCGGAGACGCGCCGGCCGACGGGGTGGTGCCCGTCGGGACCGGCGTGGGACCGCCGGCCGTGGGGGCGGCGAGGACGCCGGACCCCCGATGCTCCGGTGCGGGCCAGGTCGCGTAGGTGGCGGTCCCGGCGATGAGCACCGCGGCGGTGGCGAGGCTCACCACCGGATGAGCGGTCACCACCTGCAGCTTGCCGATCAGCGAGCCGTACAGGCCGCTTCCCCCCGCGGCCGTGCCGAAGGCGGCGGGCGCCGTGGCCAGCCCGGCGGCGCTCGCGGCCGTGCCCGACAGCAGGCCCTTGGCCACCAGCGCGGCGCCGAGTCCGGCCGGGACGGCCAGCGGCAGGAGGCTGAGGACCAGCCGTTCGGCCGGAACCCGCTCCGTCGTCGTCGCCGTGCAGAGCGGGCAGCCGCGGGTGTGCCGCGCGATCCGCTTGCGCCACACGGAGGACCGCAGACCGTCCCAGCCGACGACGGTCCCGTCCAACTCCGGACAGCGCGGGTCCGCCGCCAGCGCGGCCACGATCGTCCGGCTCAGCTCCAGCTGCTCGCGCATGCGCTGCAGGCGTACGCCGACGTGGGCGACGGTGAGTCCCAGCGAGGCGGACATGTCGTCGCGGCTCAGCGAGCCGGCGCATTCCTGCCACCACAGCGACAGCAGCACCCGATGGTCCGGGTCGAGCCACCGGCCGGCTTCGACGACCTGCCGGCGCTCGTCGGACACGTGCAGACGCAGGAGCGTCACGTCCTCGGGTTCGGCGCCCAGGTCCGGTATCCGCAACGCCTCGTCGATGACCGTGGTCCGGTCGGCGGCGGCGCGTTGCCGCTGCCAGTGCGTGGTGATCTGGCGGAGCGTGATCGACACCAGCCAGGACCGGAAGCTCTCCGGGGCCCGCAGGGCGGGCAGGTCGCGCACCACGCGCAGCAGGGTTTCCTGGACGACGTCGTCGACGTCGGCATGCCCGCTCAACGCCCGGCCGACGATGTTGTACACCAACGGCAGGTAAGCGGCGATCAGTTCCTCGCGCGCCCGGTCGTCACCGGCCTGCGCCGCGAGCACCAGCCCCGCGTGGTCCGCGTTCATGAGCCCCATTCCCTACCTCCCTCAGGGGAGCGCCCGCCGAGTACGGCGCAACACCTTGGCGTCGGCAAGGGTATGTGGCCCGAGCCCATGCCCCGGGTCCCGGGAAAGGTGACCTGGAAAAGACTTCCGGCTCGCGGCAACCCTTTGCGGTGCCTGCGGCGACAAGGGGGCGGATCCGGCCGGTTCTGGCGGCCGGGATCCGCATTTCCTCTGGTGAACGGCATGCAAGGAGAACACCTCCCCCATGAAGAACCCCACGAACGGCGGGCGCCGCGGGCGTCACCGCCGTCGCTGGACCGCCACCGGTCTGCTGCTCGGCGTACCGGCCGTCCTCGTGCCGTATCTCCTGTTCGTGCAGGAGGACTCGCAGGCCGCGACGATCGATGACGCGGCCTACTACCGGCTGGTCTCCGTGCGCAGCGGCAAGGTACTGGACGTCAACGCCTTCTCGACCGCCGACGGCACCCGGATCCAGCAGTGGACCGACCAGAACACCGCCAACCAGCAGTGGAAGCTGAAGCCCACCGGCGACGGCTACTACGAGCTGGTGAACCGCAACAGCGGCAAGGTGCTGGGCATAGCCGGTCAGTCGGCTGCCAAGGCGGCCGCCGCGGAGCAGCAGACCGACAGCGCCTCCCCCTCCCAGGAGTGGCGGATCGACGATGTGGGCGGCTCCGGCGCGGTCACCTTCACTTCACGCCGGACCGGCCAGGTCCTGGACGTCTCCGGGGGTTCCACGGCCGACGGCGCGGGAGTCATCCAGTATCCGAATGGTGGCAGCGCGAACCAGCAGTGGAAGCTCGTGAGAGTGCCCGGGGATCGGGCGGCCGGGGCGAGCGGACCGTACGTGTGGAAGAACGCCCAGGTGGTGGGCGGTGGTTACGTCACCGGGCTGGTGTTCAATCCGCGGGAGAGGGGTCTGCTGTACGCGCGGACCGACATGGGTGGCGCCTACCGCTGGGACTCCGAGGCCGAGCAGTGGATCCCGCTGACCGACTGGGTCGGCGAGAAGGACTGGAACCTGCTGGGCATCGACTCGCTGGCCACGGACCCCGTCGACCCGGGGCGGCTCTACCTCGGAGCGGGCACCTACACCAACGACTGGGCCGGAAACGCCGCGATCCTGCGTTCCACGGACCGGGGCCGCACCTTCCAGCGCACCGAGCTGCCCTTCAAGCTGGGCGGCAACGAGTCCGGCCGCGGCGCGGGCGAACGGCTGGTGGTCGACCCCGCGGACCACGGCACCCTGCTGCTGGGCACCCGTAAGAACGGCCTGTGGCGCAGCACCGATTACGGCGTGACGTGGAAGCAGGTCTCCGCCTTCCCCGTCAAGGACGGGGCGAGCAGCGGCACGGGCATCTCCTTCGTGACGTACGGTCCGGCCGGCAGCAGGACGGTCTACGTCGGCGTCGGCGACAAGTCCACCTCCCTGTACCGCTCCACCGACGGCGGAAACACCTGGCAGGCCGTCTCCGGGCAGCCCACCGGGCAGATGCCGCAGCACGGCGTGCTCTCCGGTGACGGCTCGCTGTACCTGACGTACACCAACGACGTCGGGCCCAACGACGTGACGGCCGGCTCGGTCTGGAAGTACACGCCGGCTGGCGGGGCGTGGAAGAACGTCTCCCCCTCCCAGGGCAGTTACGGCTTCTCCGGTCTGGCCGTCGACCCTCAGAAGCCCTCCACGGTGATGGTGACCACCCTCGACCGCTGGTGGCCCGAGGACGAGGTGTACCGGAGCACCGACGGCGGCGCGACCTGGAAGGCACAGGCCGCGAAGTCGGAGCGGGACGCCTCCGCCGCGCCCTACTTCGGCACCGGCATCGGGCACTGGATGACCGCCCTGGCCATCGATCCCTTCAGCTCCGGGCACGTGCTGTACGGCACCGGCAACGGCATCTGGCGCAGCAAGGACGCCTCCGCCACCGACAGCGGCGGCACCAGCCACTGGACCCCGGGGGCGCGCGGGCTGGAGGAGACGGCGCTGGCGGACGCGATCGCCCCGCCCGGCGGCGCCACCCTGATCACTTCCATGGGCGACCAGGGCGGTTTCCGGTACGACGGCTCCCTGGCCACGGTGCCCGCCGGGCGGCTGAAGAACCCGCTGATGTCCAACAGCACCAGCATCGATTTCGCCCAGTCCAACCCCTCGATGATGGTTCGCGTCGGCCGTGGCGGCACGCAGGACGGCGCCTACTCCACCGATGGCGGCGTCAACTGGAACGGCTTCACGGCAGAGCCGGTGGCCGGCGCCCACAGCGGTCATGTGGCGATCTCGGCGGACGGCTCCGCCATCGTGTGGACCGAGGCCGGCCAGGCTCCGTACCGCTCGACGGACCACGGGGCGAGCTGGTCGAAGGTCGGCGGCCTGGGCACCGACGCCGTGGTCGTCGCCGACCGCTCCTCGGCCAGGACGTTCTACTCGCTGTCCGGCGGCACGCTCTACGCCAGCACCGACGGCGGCGCGACCTTCACCGCCCGCGCCACCAACCTGCCCAACGGCCGGGTCTCGGCCGTACCCGGCATCGCCGGGGACCTGTGGATCGCCGGCGGCGGCAAGGGACTGCTGCACTCCACCGACGGCGGCCGCGCCTTCACCACGCTCGACGCGGTGCAGTCCGCCTCGGGCATCGGATTCGGCAAGGCCGCGCCGGGCGCCTCCTACCAGGCCCTGTACATGATCGGCACCGTCAAGGGCGTCCCCGGGGTCTTCCGCTCCACCGACAAGGGCGCCACCTGGCTCCGCGTCAACGACGACGCCCATCAGTGGGGCAACTTCGCCGGCCTCGGCATCGTCACCGGTGACCCCGACACCTTCGGCCGGGTCTACATCGGCACCAACGGACGCGGCCTCCAGTACGGCGACCCGTCCTCCTGAACCCGAGTTGAACCCGATGTGAACCCGACGCCGGGGCGGGGCCGCAGGCACGAGGAGCCTGCGGCCCCGCTCCTGGAATCACGGGCCATGGAACTCCGGCAGTTGCGGTACTTCGTCGCGGTGGTGGAGGAGGCCGGCTTCACGCGCGCCGCCGCCCGCCTGCACCTGGCCCGGCCGGGGATCAGCGCCCAGATCCGGCAGCTGGAACGGGAACTCGGGCAGTCGCTGCTGGACCGCTCGGGCCGGTCGGTGACCCCGACAGCGGAACGCCTTCCAGTAGGGGTGCAGATCGACGACGTTGAACGGCATCAGGCTGATGCGCGCCGGGGAGACGTGCAGGCGCTGTGCGGTCCGGCCGAAGTGCAGCTCCTCGGCCAGCGCGAGGAAGATCTCGATGTCCCGCAGCTCCGCCGGTTCCCCAGCCCCCGTCGGTAACCCAGCGGTTATCGAACCGCGCGGAAGTTCGCATTGATCATACGGGCGCGTCGAAAGAGGGTGGGGGGCATGGAAGCACGCATGCGGAAACCCGTTCGACCCCGTCAACGCCGTGGTCGGTGAGCCCGCCGACGTCGGTGAGCTCGCCGTGGTCGGTGAGCCCGCCGACGCGTCCGCGCCCCGGAACCGGCCATGAGCGACGCCATCGATCTGACCGTGATGTACGCGATGCACGACGCCCTGCGCGGGGAACTGGCCCAGCTGGACCGGATCACCGCCACCGCGGACCGTGACCCCCGGGACGTACTGGCCGCCGGCGCCGGGTGGCGGCTATTCAAGAAGGCGCTGCGCGCCCACCACACGGCCGAAGACGACGCCCTGTGGCCGGTGTTGCGCCGCCGTCTGGCCGGCCGCCCGAAGGACCTGGCCCTGCTGGAGGTGATGGAGGCCGAACACGCCGCCCTCGAACCGGTGATCGAGGCCATCGACGCGGCGCTGGCCGACCCGTGGGCCGCCCCGCTGCGGCTGGGCCCGCTGACCGACGCGCTGACCGGCGGCCTGGCCGGGCACCTCGCGCACGAGGAGGAGGCGGTCCTGCCGCTGGTCCGGCGGGTGTTGATGGCCGCGCAGTGGGACCGCTTCGTCCGGGTCCACGCCCGACAGCTGGCCCGGGACGCGCCGGTGCTGCTGCCGTGGCTGCTGGACGGCGCCGACGGACCGGCCGCCTCGGACCGTTGGAGTCCGGACCCTGCGGCCTGACGCGGCCTGACGCGGTTTCACCTGCCGCGGCACCCCGAAACACGACCGACTCGATCACGGGAGACATCGCCTTGTTTGAGAATGTCCACGCCACCCCGCTCCAGCACGCCCCGGTCACCGACACGGACACCGACACGGACACCGCGCACCGGGCCGTCGCCGCCTCGATGGCGGCCGCGCTCCGCCGGGATCAGCGGGGCCGCCCCGATCCGAGCCGCCGAGCCCGGACCCGGGCGCGCCGCCTGCCGACCGGCTGGACCGGAACGGCCGCCGACGACTTCGGCGACGACTCCCCGTACCCCTAGCCTCCCGCGCACCCACACCCTCACCGCACTCACACCGGCATCGAACGAGCGGGACACCCATGCGCAAGCTGATCTACTACATCGCCACCACCCTCGACGGCTACATCGCCGGTCCCGAGGACCAGTACGACTTCTTCCCCTTCGAGGGCGAGGAAGCCGCCGCCATCCTGAAGGCGGCGTCGTACGAGAATCCCAGGATTTAGGATCGCGGCATGGCGCTGATCACGAGTGACGTCGACCGGTTCGAGGCCGCCAGGCCGCGGCTGGAGGCCATCGCCTACCGGCTGCTCGGGTCGGCGAGCGAGGCGGAGGACGCCGTGCAGGAGACGTTCCTGCGCTGGCAGGCGGCCGACGTCGGGCGGATCGAGGTGCCCGAGGCCTGGCTGACGAAGGTCCTCACCAACTGGTGCCTCAACCTGCTCACTTCGGCGCGCGCCCGGCGCGAGACGTACGTGGGCAGGTGGCTGCCCGAGCCGCTGCTCACCGGGGACCCGATGCTCGGCCCGGCCGACACCGCGGAGCAGCGCGAGTCGGTGTCGTACGCCGTCCTCGTCCTGCTGGAGCGCCTGTCGCCGGGCGAGCGGGCGGTGTACGTGCTGCGCGAGGCCTTCGACCACCCGCACCGGGAGATCGCCGAGATCCTGGAGATCACCGAGGCCGCCAGTCAGCAGACCTACCACCGGGCCAAGAGGCACATCGCGGACGGCAAGGCGCGCACCGAGATCGACGAGGCCACCGCGCGGAGCATCGTCGAGGAGTTCCTCGCCGCGGCGACCAGCGGCCGTACCGAACCCCTCCTGCGCCTGCTCACCCAGGACGCCGTCGCGGTCGGCGACGGCGGCGGGAAGGTTCCGGCCCGCGCGAAGGCGTTCGAGGGCGCCGTCGCGGTCGCGACCTTCATGCGCGGCCTGTTCAAGCCCGCCCCGGCGAAGCGGGCCCATGTCGGCGGCGCGCCCGACATCTACGCCACGACCGCCAACGGCGGGCCCGCCGTCGTGGCGGTCGTGGACGGCCGGGTCGTCGGGATCATCTGCCTGGAGGTCACCCCGGAGGGCATCACCACCCTCAGCAGCCAGGTCAACCCCGACAAGCTCGTCCGCGCGACCGCCCAGTGGGCTGCCGGGGACCACCGGGAGGGCCCGCTGCACACCCTCTGAGGCGATGTGGCGCAGGTCACCTTCCGATCCTGTCAGGGATCGGGGCGCTGTCCGGTTCAAGGGGCGACACCACGCCGGACACCGGCGGCCCCGCCCAGACAGGAGCACGGACATGCAGGACACTCGGCACCGCATCGTCGTTCTCGGAGCCGGCTACACCGGCGCCGTCACCGCCGGCCGCCTCGCCAAGCGGCTGCGCCGCGAGGACGTCACCATCACCCTCGTCAACCCCGAGCCCGACTTCGTCGAGCGCGTCCGGCTGCACCAGATCGCGGCCGGCCAGGACCTCGCGCCCCGGCCGTTCGGCGAGATGTTCGCGGGCACGGCCGTGGAGCTGAAGGTCGCGCGGGTCACCGCCGTGGACGTGGACCGCAAGACGGTCACGGTCGCCCCCGCGAGCATCTCGCCGACCGGCCCCGGCCAGGAGGAACTGGCGTACGACACCCTGATCTACGCCCTCGGCAGCGGCTGGAACGACGGGGGCGTCCCCGGCGCCGCCGCACATGCCCTCGAGGTCTCCAGCCGCCCCGGCGCCCTGCGCCTGCGCGATCGCCTGGCCGCCCTGGAGGCCGGCCGGCCCGTCGTCGTGGTCGGCGGCGGCCTGACCGGCCTGGAGGCCGCGACCGAGATCGCCGAGGCCCGCCCGGACCTCGACGTCGCCCTGGCCGCCCACGGCGCCCTCGGCGACTGGCTGTCGGAGAAGGGCCGCGCCCACCTGCGGAAGGTGGTGGACACCCTCGGCATCACCGTCCACGAGCGGACCGAGGTCGACGCCGTGGGGGCGGACGCCGTGACGACCGTCGACGGCCGGACCCTGCCCGCCTCGGTCACGGTCTGGACCACCGGATTCGCCGTCCACCCGATCGCCGGGGCCACCGCCCTGGAGCTCGCCGACGACGGCCGGATCGCGGTCGACGACACCATGCGCTCGGTGTCCCACCCGGACGTGTACGCCGTGGGCGACGCGGCGATGGCGACCGGCCCGGGCGGCAAGCCCCTGCGCATGTCCTGCGCCTCGGGCATCCCCATGGCCTGGCAGGCCGCCGACGCCCTGGCCGCCCGGCTCACCGGCATCAAGGTGCCCCGGGTCGCCATCCGCTACTCCCAGCAGTGCGTCTCCCTCGGCCGCAAGGAGGGCCTGATCCAGTTCGTCACCGCCGACGACCGCGCGGTCGAGCGGGCGCTGACGGGCCGCGTGGCCGCCTTCTACAAGGAACTGATCTGCAAGGGCGCGGCCTGGAGCGTCGCCAACCCGACCGTGGGCATGCCGACCCGGCACCGCCGGGTCGTCCGGCAGGAGACCCGCAGCGGCGCACGGACGCGGGCCGCGGCCTGAGGCCGGCCCACCAGGCACCCGCGAGGAAGCCCGCTGTCAGCGCGGTCGGAGGCGGAAGTCCGGGCAGGTGTCCGGGTCACCGCGCCGGATGCTCGGCGCGGTGGGCGGGGCAGGCGGCGTGCGGCAGGCGGGTGCCCGTCGCCTTCAACACCGCCCGGACGTCGGTGAAGTAGACCCGCCAGGAGCAGTTGCGGCCGTTGCCGGTCGGTGCGCCGGAGCAGGGGGCCGTCTGCTGCCGGTCGTACGCCGTGATCATGCCGTGCGCCATCACCGGTCCGGTGCTCGTGGTGGCCGAGTAGACCGGTCCGCCGCTGTCACCGTTCCCGGCCGCCGCGACGTGCCCGGTCTGTTCGGCCTCGATCTGATCGGGGACGTCCGTCCCCGCGACGGACACCACCACGCCGGTCCGGGTGACGCGCAGGCCGCAGTGCGTCCCGGACACCGCGCCCGAGGTGCACACGTACTGGCCGACCTCGGGGGAGCGCGCCTCGGTGACCGTCCGGGCCGCCTCGTCGATGCCGTCGAGGGTCTCGCTCACCGCGCCGTGCCAGACCCGGTCGGAGCTGTTCACGTCGATGACCAGGGCGTCGGCCTCGGGGTGGCGGGAGACCGCGTTGCCGAGGAACTCCCCGTCCCCGTTGAACCACGGACTGCCGACGGGCCCGCAGTGCCCGGCGGTGAGCAGCTGCTTCCTGCCCGTCGCCTCGCTGACCACGCCGAAGCCGGCCGTGCACGTCTCGGGCTGGGTGATGAGCAGCGCCCCGCCGGACACGGGCGCCCTGTCGTTCACCCGGCCGGGCGGCCGGGGCGCGGGCGCGGGATCCGTGGTCCCGGCGACCGCTCCGGCCGCGGTCCCCGCCGCCACCGGCACCTGGCGGGCCGCGCCGGTCCCGCCGGGGTCCGGCGCGGGCGCCCGGCCGACCTCGATGCGTACGGAGGGCCCGCCGAGGCGGCGTACGGTCCGCTGCGCCGCGGCGGGGAGGGGGCCGTCCCAGTACAGGTGGAGGGTGGAGCGCTCCGGATCGACGGTGATGCCGGAGAAGCCGGGCAGGGCGGCCGTGCCCGCCTGGCGCAGCTGGTGCGCGGCGTCCAGCAGCGGTCGCTGGCGCCGCATCAGCGCCATGGCGGCGGCGTCCGGATCCGGGCGGGGCGTGGCGGTGGCAGTGGCGGTGGCGGTGGCGGTGCCCGTACGGGGACCGTCCGGAGCGGGCGCGGCGTACGCCGGTACCGCCGCCGTGGCCAGCAGGCCGAGGGCGAGAGCGCCGGCGCGCAGGGATGCGGACACGGACGCGGACAGGGGCGTGGACATCACAGAACTCCTCGGAGGGACCGGAGGGATACCGGGAAACGAAACGAGAGGGGACGGGCGCGGACGGCCGCGGACGGCCGCCTACGGGCGACGGTTCAGCCGCGCACGTGCGACCAGGCCCGCACACCGGCCCAGGCCGCCAGACCGGCGGTGCCGAGCAGCAGGCCGCCGCCCATGACGCAGCCGGCGAGCAGGCTCGGCGCACCGCGCTCGACGCAGCGCAGCCCGTAGGCCAGGAAGGGGAACAGCACCGCGCAAGCAGCCAGCGGACCCCGCAGGTACCAGACGGCCACCTGGATCACCGCCGTGTTCCCCATGGCCGTGTCGGCGCCGACGAGGAGCTCGAGGGGCAGCGTCCCCCGGCAGGCGGAGACCAGCGCCGCGCCCACGAGGGCGGGGAAGCAGCACAGCAGCAGGACGGCGGGCAGCACGGGCCGGCCGAGTACGGCGACCAGCGCGCAGGCGGCGCCACCGGCCGCCGACAGCACCACGAGCGGCAGCGCCGCGTGGCGCAGGACGATGCCGGGAAACGCCCAGGGCAGGGCCCGGGAGCGGTTCACGTCGTCGCCGTCCAGCCGCGCCGCCTCCAGCAGCCCGGCCGCGGCGCCGTACCCGGCGGCCAGCGCCACCAGCACGGCGGCGGCCCGGTCCAGGCCCTCGGCGGCGGGGGCGACCGTCACGGCGGTGTACGCGCCCGCCAGCCATACGGCCGCCCAGCCGAGGCGGCCCGGCCCGGCGAGCCAGCCGACCGCGGTGCGCCAGGGAACGACCAGCTCGGGACGGCGCGGCGCGGGCAGCGCGGGCAGGCGGGACCGGGCCCCGCCCGCACCGGCCTGCCGGACCGCCAGGCGGGCCCGCCGGAAGTCCACGCTCACCACCGCCGCGGAGACCGAGGTCGCCGAGCGGATCCGCCGCAGCAGCACGCCCACGGGCACGCCGGCGATCTCCCGGTCGGCCCGGCGGACCACCCAGGCCGCGCAGCCCACGAGCAGGGCCGCGGCCACGGGCCAGCCCACGGGCGGGGCGCCGGACGCGGCGGCCAGGCACTGCGTCACCCAGCCCCACGGGCCCGACCACAGCAGGACCGACTGCGCCCAGGCCGGGGCGGCCGACACCGCGCAGAGCAGCGCCGCCGCGGCCAGGGCCGTCAGCGCGGTGGCCGCCCGGCGCGCGGACACGACGGCGTCACGGCACACGACCAGAGCGGCGGTCCCGACCGTCAGCGCGCCGAAGGCGGCCGCGGCGGCCGCCGCGAGGCCGATGCCCGCCGTGGGCCTGCCCAGCATCACCAGGTTCAGGAAGTACCCGGCCACCGCGGTCAGCAGCCCGGCCACCGTGGCGTGCAGCACGACCGCGCGGCGGAGCCCGGGCCGCAGCAGCCGGCCGCGGTCGACGGGCGCGGGCAGCAGCCAGGCCGCGGTCGCCGCGTCCAGCAGGGCGGGCCCCCGCCACCGCGCGTCGCCCACGACGACGCGCAGCCAGGTCAGGGCGACGGCCGTACCGGCGCAGGGCAGCGCCTCGCGCGCGTACGAGGCCCAGGGCTCCCTCGGGCCGCCCGCCGCGCCGTAGGCCATCGCCCCGAAGGGGACGAGGTACACGGCCGTGAGGAGCAGGACGACGTAGAGGTGGAAGGCCGTGTCGCCGCGCCTCCGCAGCCGGTGCTCGCGGCGCAGCGCGTGCAGGAGGCCGAACGTCTCGTCGGTCGCGTCCCGGCACTCGGGCCCCGCGCCCGCCGGGGCGGGTTCCGCCGTGCCGTTCGGTATCGCCGGGGTCTCCCGGGTCATCGGGCGGCCTCGCGCAGGACGCTCCCGGGCGGCCCCTCGTCGACGAGCCGGCCGTCGGCCAGGACGAGCACCCGGTCGGCCGCGCCCAGGGCCAGCTCGGTGTGGTGGGTGGCGAAGACGACCGCGACGCCGCGCAGCCGCTCCTGCCGGATGTGCTCCATGAGCCGCGTCCGCGCCTCGGGGTCGAGCCGCTGCTCGGGCTCGTCGAGGACGAGCAGGTCCCGGGGGCGCACCAGCGAAGCGGCGAGGAGGAGTTGCTGGGCCTGCCCGGAGGAGAGCGCGGAGGGCCGCAGGTCCGCCTGACCGGTCAGGCGGGTGTGCTCCAGCGCGTGCGCGACGAGCGTGCCCGCCCCGCCGCCCGCGCCGTGGGCCACCGCGACCAGCCGCAGGTGCTGGCGGACCGTGAGGTCCGGGTAGAAGGAGGGCCCGTCGGCGACCACGGCGATGCGCGCCCGCACCCGGGGGTCGTCCTCGTGCAGCGGGCTCCCGTCGAAGGTGACGGCGCCCTCGGTCGGCCGGTCCCGGCCGACCGCGATCCGCAGCAGGGTGGACTTGCCGGAGCCGTTCGGCCCCATCAGGGCGACGGACTCGCCGGGGCGCAGCGTGAGGTCGACGGGGTGCAGCACCGTGCGCTCGCCGTACGTCTTGCGTACGCCGTCCAGTTGGAGCAGGGGCGCGTCGCTCACGTCCGCTTCCAGCCCCGTACGAGGCACCACGCTCCACCGCCGATCAGGACGAAGGTCGCTCCGCGCATCCCGAGGGTGGCCATGAAGCGGATGTCCTGCGACATGTCGGCGACGTAGATCTGCGTCAGGCGGATCAGTACGACGCCCAGGACGACGAGGACGACACCCCCGGCGAGCCACGCCGCCCTGGCGAGCGGGGAGGTGGCCGTGGTCTGGTCGCGCTGCTCGGACGGCATGGTGAATTCGCCTTCGTGTGGGGGGATCTGTGCGGGGGAGCGGGTCACGTCGCCTCCGCCGCCGGCTCGTCGAGGTACCCGGCGGCCTGGAGGCGGAACAACTCGGCGTAGGTGCCGTCCCGTTCCATCAACTCTAGGTGCGTGCCCTCTTCGAGCACGCGGCCCTGCTCCATCACCACGATGTGGTCGGCCACGCGCACGGTGGAGAAGCGGTGGGCGATCAGCAGCGTGGTCGCCTGGCCGGAGATCTCCCGGAGCTTCTCGAAGATCTCGGCCTCCGCCGCCGCGTCGATGGCGGCGGTGGGCTCGTCGAGCACCACCACGGGTGCGTTGCGCAGGAAGGCCCTGGCCAGGGCGACCTTCTGCCACTGGCCGCCGGAGAGCTGGCGGCCGCCTTCGAACAGGCGGCCCAGCTGGGTGTCCAGGCCGTCCGGCAGCCGGTCGATGAAGCCGGTCGCGTCGGCCTGGGCGGCGGCCCGGCGGATGCCCTCCTCGTCCTGGAGGTCCGTCACCTTGGCGTAGCCGATGTTGGCGCGGGCGGACTCCTCGTACTGGACGAAGTCCTGGAAGATCACCCCGATGTTGGCGCGCAGCTCGTCGAGGTCGTACTCCTGCACCGGGTGACCGTCGATGAGGATCGTCCCGCTGTCCGGCTCGTACAGCCGCGAGAGCAGCTTGACGATGGTGGTCTTGCCCGCGCCGTTCTGGCCGACCAGCGCCACGCAGCGGCCGGCGGGGAGGGTGAGGCTGAATCGGTCGAGGACCGGGGCGGTGGTGCCCGGGTAGCTGAAGGTCACGTCCCGGAATTCGACGCCCTTGCCCAGCCGCGCGGGGAAGGGCCTGGTCCCGGTGGCCACCGCGCGCTCGGGTATGTCGAGGAACGCGAAGAGGTTGCCCAGGAACAGGTTGTGCTCGTACAGCTCGCCGAAGCCGGAGAAGAGCGCGTGCGCGGAGCCCTGCACCACGGTGACGGCCGCCATGTACCCGGCGAGCTGCCCGATGCTGCCGCTGTCGATGGTGCTGGTGATGGCGAAGAGGATGGCGCCGCTGGTCGCGGCGACGCTGAGCAGGCCCAGCAGGGCGTTGGCGGTGGACTGCCGCCGGGCCACGGAACGGTCGACGTGGTAGAAGCGGCCGATCAGGTCCCGGTAGCGGTCGAGGAAGAAGCCCCCCAGGCCGAAGAGCCGGGTCTCCTTGTAGGTGCGGTCGCTGGTGACCAGGTACTGGAGGTAGTTGGTGCGGCGGCGGTCGGCGGAGCGCTCGTTCTCCACCTGCCAGGTGATCCGGCTGAAGAACATGGTGGCGCCGACCGCGGGCAGCGGCGCGCACAGGACGGCCACCGCCACCCACGGGTCCCAGGACAGCAGGACGGCGGCGACGGACACCAGGGTGACCGCGTTGGACATCACCGAGATCAGCTGGGTGAAGAGCTGGTACGGGCGGTAGGCCGCCTCGCGGTTGGCGAGCTGCAGGCTGTCGTAGGTGGCGGAGTCCTCGAAGTGCTCCAGCCGCAGGCGTACGGCCTTCTCCATGATCCGGGTGTTGATCCCGTTGGCCATGCGGTACTGCAGCAGGGCCTCGAGGTAGTTCTGGGCCGTGGAGCACAGGTGGCCGAGCAGGGCGACCGCGGTCAGCAGGATGCCCGCGCCCAGGGCGGCGCGCCCGGCGGCGCCGTCACCGGCGACCGCGTCGGCCACCTTCTGCACGGCCTGCGTGGTCAACTGCACGGAGGCGGCGGGCATCAGGGCGCTCAGCACGGTGGTGACGACCACGCCCAGCATGTGGGCGGGGCTCACCTGCCACAGCAGGCGCAGCGTACGGGCCCAGTGCCGCCGGGACGGCTCGGCGCCCGGGTCGGCCGCGGTCATCGGCCGTCTCCCGGGGCCGCGGCGGCGGTCGCGGTGGCCGCGGTGGTCGCGGTGGTCGCGGCCGGGCGCCGGCGTATCGCCTCGGCGGCCAGGATCCACAGATCGTGGCAGAGCCGCTCGCGGTCCTGTCCCAGGCCCAGGAACCGGTTGGCGTGCATGTGCGCCAGACTTGCCAACATTTGCCGTTCGTCCCCCACGAGCCGGTTCCCCGATGCCAACGCCCGTACGTGGTCACTCACTTCGGCCAGCACACCTTGCTGACGGGAAACTATACCTTCAACATGTTCTCGGCTGTTTCGTGCGGTCTGGTCCGGGTATGCGTCCCAGGGGACGAGCAGGTCGCACAACTGCCGCTGCACGCGGCGGAAGTGCTTGCGCGCGGCCTCGGAGATCCGCCTCCCGGCGGGCGGGGGCAGCAGCTCCAGGGGGTCGAGCCCCCAGTCCCGGTAGAGGGCGTGCATCCCCAGGACGCACAGCACCTCGTCGTCCAGCGGCACCCCGCCCTGGCGGCGGGCCGCGACCAGCTCGGCGCAGACCTCGCTGTTGGCCTGGAACAGGCGCTCCATGGCGTCGATCGCCTCGGGGCCGCCGTAGCGCTCCACCTCGCGGTCGTAGGCGACCACGGCCACGTCGTGGGCGAGACCCTCGGCGATCAGGCCGTTCGCCCAGTCCAGGCAGGCGGCGAGCACCGGGGCCGCCAGCTCCGGCCGGGCCGCGCGGAAGCGGATCCGCAGGTGGGGCATCGGATCGGCGTACCGCAGGAAGAACCAGCGGTCGACGGCCCCTTGCTCCCCCAGGCTCGCCGCGAGCTCGCGCAGCGGACCGGCGACGACGTCGTCCTGCCCTCCCACCGGGCAGTACAGCTTCAGGTACGTCCACTCGCCGCCCGGCGGGAAGCTGCGCGGGTGTGCCGGAGCGGTGACGTCGGTGAGCGGCGCCGCCGACGGGCCGGACAGCGGCCGGGCGGGACCGGCCGGGACGGCGGAGCGACGGCAGTGCTCCGGGTCGCGGGCCAGCAGGGGGACGACGACCTCGTTGAGGTACTGCCCGCCCGCCGGGTCCCGCAGCCAGGTGCGCGGGAAGCCGGTCAGCGCCTCCTGGACGACCACGTGCTGCCGGTCCGCCCCGGGCAGGGCGGCCACCTCGTCGTACAGCTCGTCCACGGACAGCGGGTGTTCCAGGTCCAGCGCCAGCCAGTTGTCCATGTACACCAGCGAGACGTACCGCGGCACGTTCCAGCGCTCGCGCCAGCGCTGCACGGCGGCGTGGAAGTCGTCGCGGCCGGGCAGAGCGCCCTTCCCGGCGGGAAGGCCCAGGCGCTCGGGGGTGAGGGACCACTGCGCGGGGTGCAGTACGGCGCGCCCGCGGGTCACCCGGGGCAGGAAGGGGGACATGCGCAGCGGCCCCCAGTCGAAGCCCGCGAGCGGCGCGTAGCCGTCGTCGGAGAGCTCCAGGAGGAGCCTGCACGCGTTCGGCGCCTGGAACGCGCTGAGCATGTGCCCTTGGGAGACGACCAGTTCCTTGCCGAGCCGGGCCGAGCGCAGGAAGAAGCGGCTCGCCGTGGCGCCCACCAGGATGTCGTCGAGCGCGATCTGCCGGTCCGGCCCGAGCGCGGGCGCGGTGTTGACGCAGATCTCGTGGGAGCGCAGCCCGGGGTGCAGCGCCACATTGGCCGAACGGCCGTGCGGGTGCAGGTAGTTGAGGTCGGCGAAGACCACGTCCGGGCACAGCTCTTCCTCGGCCCGCGCGTACTGCCGCAGACGGGCCAGGGTCGCCTCGTCGAAGAGGTCGAAGAAGCGGCCGAAGGTGCGGCCGCCCTCGGCCATGCCCGCGGGGGCCAGCACCAGGCGCCAGTCGCCGTCCCGCAGCGCCTCGGGCGACTCGGCCGCGATCTGGGCGTACAGGTCGATCGCCGGGCGCACGCGGGGCTGCGCCTCGGCCGCCTGCCACACCGACAGCTGCCGCAGGCGCTCGTCGGTGATCTCCAGCTCGTACGCCCCCGTCCGCAGGGCCTCGGTGAGCAGCGCGGCCAGGCGCATCTCCTTGCCGACGGCGCGGTCCTCGCCGACCGGCGGCAGCGGGAAGGCCCGCACGGGATGGCTGTACGAGTTGGGCGCGTCGAGCCCGGTCTCGGGGCTGAGCAGCTGGAGCAGCGGGATCTCGGAGTCGACGCCGAACTTCTCCAGGAAGGCCGCGTGGTATTCGGCGATGTGCTGGGGGCGGGGCGGGAAGCTGCCCATGCGCAGGAGCGCCTCGGCCGTGCCCGCCGCCTCGGCGCCGATCTCGCGCGGCAGCCCGGTGCCGGTGACGGCGAGCGCGGTGTCGAGCTGGTAGGTCTCCCGGGCGTAATCGGGCGCCAGCGACTTCTGCTGCGCGGTGAGTTCGCGCAGCAGGGACACCGGCGCCGCGCCGCGCGCGGCGTCGACGCGCCCGGCCAGCTCCCGGACCGTGTGGAGCCCGCCTCGGACGTCCGCGGTCGCCTCCAGCCCGGTCAGCCGCTTGGCGAGCTCCCGCTCGGGGTGCGGCTCGACGAGCGACGGCCGCAGGTCGCTGGTCAGGACGTGCAGGTCCCACAGCTGGGCGAGGAACGCCTCCGCCTTGTCGCGGGTCGCGCCCGGCACGGTGGCCGCGACGCGGTCGAGGATGTCGCCGTACAGGGCGCCCGGGAGGGCGGCGGCGCGCAGCGCCAGCTCCGCGGGCTCGGTGATGCGGAATCCGGCGAGCCGGTTGTCCTCCTCGCCGTAGACGTCGGCGCCGGGCAGCACGCCCCGGCCGCCCGCCCGGTAGAGGCCGGAGTTGACCCGCACGCCCAGCCCGGGCCTGACGGCCGGATCGTTCTCCAGCCGCTTGAGGAGGGCGAGGAGCCAGCCCAGATCGGCCCGGGTCCGGGTCCGGGCGACCGGATCGGCCGCCATCCCCAGGTCGGCCGTGTCGGTGAACAGCCCCGTGGCCACGCCCGCGAACAGGCCGTACGGCGTGGACCGGGTCGACATGCGGGTCAGGTACCGGAACAGCGTGGAGTAGGTGCGCCGGACCCGCTTGCCGTCCTGCGGACCCTCGCCGAGCCGGTCGAGGCCGACGGTGACGGAGCCGCTGGCGATGTGCAGCGCCTGGGCCACCCGCGGCTCGCGCACCCGCTCCCGCAGCAGGCCGCGGCCGTGCTCGCGCATCCGCTCGAGCCGGTACGGATCCTCGGGGCCGGTGGCCGAGCCCTGCGGCCCGGGGCCGCCGGTGAGCGCCAGGAAGTCCTGTACGGGCAGCACGGGCGCGCGCAGCAGGAAGAAGTCGGCGGCCCGGTACAGCGGGCCTCCGGCGGTGGCGGAGGGTTGACGTGCTGCCTGCAAGTGACTGTGCTCCTCGATGACCCGTCAGTGTCCTGGCGTCGTACGTGCTCTCACGCGATCAGCAGCGCGCGCGTCCAGCGGGCCGGTACGGAGGTGGAGACCGCCCACAGCGCCAGGGCCACGCCGTCCGCGCCGGTCAGGATGCCGGGGCTGTCCAGCAGGACACCGGGCTGCTCCAGGTCCTGGACGCCGAGCGGAAGGCCGGGATCGCAGTGCGTCAGGAGGTGCTCGGTCAGCGGGACGAGGGACGCCGCGGCCTTCCGGCTCCCGGTGCGGCGGGCGAACTCGGCGCACATGACCACCAGGCCGGCCGCTCCGTGGCACACGGTGGCGGAGGGGAAGCCGTCGCTGGCGTCGAACCGGCGCAGCACCGCCTCGAAGGCGTCGACGGCGACGGCGCGCAGGGCCGCGTCACCGAGCGCCTCGGCGGCGTTCAGCAGCGCGCAGGCGATGCCCGGCGCGCCGTAGCACCAGGTGGCGCGGGCGGGACGCAGGCCGGCGGTGGGCTGTTCGGCGCCGGAGGCGTCCAGCGGGATGCCGGTGGGCCAGTTGCGGCCCCACGGGTCCTCGAAGGAGGCAGCGACCACCTGGTCGGCGATCCGCCGTACGGCCGCGGCGAGTCCGGGCGTGCCGTCGCCGCCGGACAGGGCGAGCGCGAGGGCGGAGAGGATGCCCGGTACGCCGTGGGCGAGGCCGAGGTTCACATAGCCGTGCGGGAACGTCTCGCGGTAGCTGTCGAGCGGGTAGTGCCGCGGGGGGACGTACCAGCTCGGCCGGCCCTCGGCGGTCCGGGCGCCGGACAGGGCGACCAGTTCACCGGTCAGGGAGCGCGCCGCGCTCCGTACGGCCTCGCCGCCCGGTCCCCGGCCGCTGGGCGTGGTCGCCAGGTGGGCCAGGACGCCGGACAGGCCGGCCACCGCGTCGTACGCGTCGAAGGCGACGCCGTCCCCCGCGGTGGTGTGGCCCGGCGGCAGGTCGGCGATCTGGGCCGCCAGCTGGGCGTCGACGCTCGCGAGCGCCGGGGCGTACCGGGCGTCGTCGGCCGCGAAGTCGGCGAGCGCCAGGGCGAGTCCGGCGGTGCCGCCGGCCATCCCGGGGGCGTCGATGGGTTCGTCGTGGGTGGAGCGCACCACGGCCGCGAGGCGCTCCTGGGCCAGGCCCGTCCAGTACGCGCCCTCCTCGGGAACGGCCCGGGCCGCGTACCGGAAGGTGAGGGCGCTTCCGGCCTCTCCGGCCAGCAGGGAAACACCGCCCCACATATAGGGATTGGCGGCGTTCCGCTCGCTGGAAGCCAGGGAATCGCGCACCACATCAGGGTCGGCCAGACGGCGGACGATGATTTCCGCGAATTCCCGGGAGCGGGCCGCGAGGGCGTCCGGGATAAGGGGAAGGACACTTGTGGACACGGCCAGGGTGTTCTTTCAGGAGGGGGTGGAAAAGGGGGGTGTGCCGCCGCCGACGGCGGCACACCCATGGGGCCGCGGCAGCGGCCCCGCACCGACTAGCAGCTGATCGGCGTCATGGTCACGCAGGACGCGCAGGTGCAGCTGTGGCAGGTCACCTTGGTGATGACCTTCGCCGTGGTGCGGACGACGGCGGTCCACGAGGCGGGCTCGGCGCCCGTCTGCTGCGGGGTGGCGACTCGGACGTCCAGGTTGAACGGGTCGTTCGCGGACATGGAATTCTCCTTCAGGAAATGCTTGCCGAAAGGCAGGAAGTGAGCACGCTCGATATGTGCGCGCATTCCTGAAGCATTTCCCGGATCAGGCCGCGGCCGATAGTGGACCTTGGTACACACCCGCAGGTCCGAGCGGGTGGCACAGCATGTCGTGATAGCGCAGGGCGACGATCGCGCTCTCCGTCCGCGACCCCAGACCGAGCTTCGCCATGATGCGCGTCAGATGCGCCTTGGCCGTGCGTTCGGTGATGTGCAGGCTCCGGGCGATGGCCCGGTTGGTGTCGCACAGAGCCAGTCGGCTCAGCACTTCCCGCTCCCTCGGCGTGAGTTCCGCCAGCTCCCGTACGAAGTCCTCGGTGATGGCGGGTACTCCGCCCAGACATCGGCACTCCTGGCCGAACGGCGCCGGGTCCGGTCCGGCCCCTTCCGCCTCGCAGTGTCGCCCGTCCCCCGTGACGTGCTTCAAGTTGGCTCTCCCTGTGCAATGAACCCCGTAGGAAGCGCCGGTCGGCATCGGGCTGAGCTCGTCACGCACCGGTCCGCCGGACGCTTCCTGCCACTCACGCGCTCTGTCCGCGGACCCGGCTGGTCAGGGCCGTGCCGCGGAGGCGTCGGTGAAAGCGACATAATGATCTTTCCAATGATGTCCCCCCGTCCGGTCGCCCGGCTGCGACCACGGGATGACATCGGTTCTACGACTTGAGGCCGGTCGCCGACGGGGGGAGACGGTAGCCGTGGTCCGGGTGCTGCTGGTCGACGACGAGGAACTGGTACGGGTCGCGCTGCGGGCCGTCCTCGATTCCGCACCGGACATCGAGGCGGTGGCCTGCGACGGCCCCGAGGCGGTCGGGCTCGCCCGCAGCGCCGCGCCCGACGTCGTCCTGCTGGACGTCAACATGCCCGGGGAGGACGGCTTCTCCGTGCTGCGCGAGCTGCGCGCCCTGCCCGAGCCGCCCCCGGTCGCCATGCTGACGCTGATGGGTTCCGACGAATACCTCGATGCCGCTCTGCGGTTCGGCGCCTGCGGCTACCTCCTCAAGGACACCGAGCCGCACCTCCTCATCGACTGCGTCCGCATCCTCGCCCGGGGCGGCGTCGTCTACGTGCCGCCCCGGAGCCGTTCCGTGATGGGCGTCCACGTCGGCGCGCCGCGGCCCGCGCCCGTCCCGGCGGGGCTGCGGGACCTGCTCACCGGCCGCGAGCAGGAAGTACTGGCGCTCCTCGCGGCGGGACTGACCAACACGCAGCTGGCCGGGCGGCTCGGGGTGGGCGTGACCACGGTCAAGACGCACATCGGCTCCCTCAAGAGGAAGCTCAACGCTCCGAGCCGGGTGGCGATCGCCGCCATCGCCCACCGCGAGGGTCTGTCCGCCGTCAGCCCAGCGGAAGCAGCGCGCTGACCAGGAACCCCCGGTCGCTCGTGGGGTGCGCCTCCAGGGTGCCGCCCACGTCGTGCGCCCGCTCCTTGAGCCCCACCAGCCCGTGGCCGCCGCCGGTCTCGCACCGCGGCGCCCGGCCGGGTGCGGAGGGACCGTTGCGCACCTCGATCCGCAGGGCCTCCCCGTCCCCCTCCAGGGCGATCACGACGTGCACGTGCGCGGCCGGGGCGTACCGGCGCGCGTTCGTCAGCGCCTCCTGCACGGTCCGGTAGGCGGTCCGCTCGACGCCCGTGGAGAGCGGGGCGTCCGCCGGGACGTCGTTGCGGTACGCGACGTCGAGCCCCGACTGGCCGATCATCCGGGGCACGTCCCGCAGACGCGGCCGCGGAGCGGGGCGGGCGCCGTCGCCATCGCCGTCGGTGCCCCTGTCCGGGTCGGCGCCGCCGCGCAGCACCCCGACCATGTCCCGCAGTTCGTCGAGCGTGCGCGCGGACAGCTCCCGTATGGTCCGGGCGCTCTCCCCGGCCCGCGGGTCGTCCGTCGTGAGCTGGAGCGCTCCCGCCTGCATGCTGATCAGGCCGACCTGATGGGCGACCACGTCGTGCATCTCCCGGGCCAGCCGGGCCCGCTCCGCGGCCAGCACCTGGTCGGCGAGCAGCCGCCGCTCGCCGGCCCGGCTGCTGCGCAGCACCGCCATACCGGCGGCCAGTTCGCGGCGGGTCCGGACGAGCAGCCCGAGCGCCAGCGGCACGGCCACCGCGCCGCAGGTGTCGACCGCCGCGAGCGCGATCTCCCGGTGGGAGTGCCCGGCGAGCTCGGAGACCGGGTACGGAACGAAGTGGGCGACGGCGAACAGGGCTCCGGCCACCGCCAGGAGCCAGTCCCGGCCGCGCGTGGAGGCCATCGTGTACAGGGCGATCAGCGGCGCGAACCACACGTAGCCGAGGTACAGACCGGGCAGCGTGGCCAGGAACACCACCGCGGGCCACCGCCGGCGCGCCAGCAGCGCGACGGCCGCCCCGAGACCCGCGCCCATCCCGGGCCCGACGTCCCTGCCGTGCACGAGCAGCGCGTCCAGCACCCCGAGCAGCACCGGCGTGAACAGCGCGGCCCGTCGGACCAGGGCGGGACTGGCCTTCATACGACGAGGTACGCGGAGGCGGCGGGCGCTGCGGTGGCGGGCGCTGCGGTGGTGGGCGCTGCGGGCGTGCCGTTCGCGGTGCCGCCGGTCACGCGCTGTACTCCGGACAGGACCGCAGCAGGGCCCGGGTCCGCTGCTCCGGGACGGCCTTGTAGGCGGCGGCCACCCGCAGCAGCCAGGCGACCTCGCCGTCCTGGTCGGTGGCGTGCTTGGTCTCGAAGGCGGCGGCCTTCCCGGCGGGCGCTCCCCCGGCCTTGGCGGCCAGGGCCGCCTTGATCCAGTACGCGTCGGCGAGCGAGCCCGTCTTCGCGGGGTCCGCGCCCTCGCCCGCGGCGGCTTCCTTCGCGGCGGCCAGCAGGCTGTCGGGCACGTAGTGCCGCAGCTTCTCGACCGCGTCCGCGATGTCGGCGGCCCAGCGGTCGACGCGCAGGTCGGCGGGGGTGTCGAAGCGGGTCAGCTCCCGGGTGAGCGAGGCCGGCGCGGCGAAGGGCTGGTCGGGGAAGGCCGTCATCAGCTCGCGCCACAGCGGATGCAGGTTCACCTGGGCCCGCCACAGCCGGGCCCGCCGCCAGCCCTTGCTGAACGCGGGAATGGAGGCGCCGAGCGCGAAGAAGGCGAAGAGGACCAGCTGGGCGGCCTCGGTGGCCTTGTCGAAGGTCAGCGCGAAGCTCTCGCTCGGCCGGTCGACGACGCTGATCCACAGGAACAGGGTCCGGCTGAGGGTGTAGGCGACACCGATGAACATGGCGAAGGTCATCATGCCGAGCCCCACCCGCAGGTGGAGCAGCTTGGTGTCGGCGGTGGCCAGGGCCCACTGGTAGGCGCAGACGGCGGACGCGGCGCCCAAGTACAGGTAGAAGACGCTCATGTAGAGCGTCGCGCCCCACTCACCGGCGTGTTCGGCCACGAACCGGTCGGCGGGGACCGAGCGGTCCACCACCGTGAAGAAGAGCACGGTGAGGAGGACGAGGGTGACCACGGAGGCCTTGGTGGCCAGCCGCTGGACGACGCGCGCGAACCGGACGTGGCGCGGGATCGCCCCACCCTCCGGGAAGTGCCCATAGATGGCGACGATGTAGCTGAGGATCGCCAGGATGGCGATGGTGGACGTGTAGTGCTTGATCAGCACCGCGAGGTCCACGACGGAGCTGTTGTTGAGGCCGATGCGGACCACGCGGGTCTTGGTCCACAGGGCTATGGCGAAGCCCGCGTAGCAGCCCCACAGGGCCCGGCGGCGTCTGTCCTCCTCATCGCCCCAGAGTGCGGCCGGCATGCGCCACAGGGCTACGGCGGTCATCAGCGCGGCGATGAGGTAGCCGGCGAGGTCGAGCGCGGTCACGTGAGTTCCTCGGGGGTCTGCGGGTCTGCGGGGGGGGCTGCGGGGCGGGTGTGCGGGTCGACTGTGGCACGGGCCGTCGGCGGGTGGACCCTCAGGTGGCGCTACGAGCGGCGGAAGAGGCCGCGGAGCAGACCGCTGCGCCGGTGGGCGACCGGCTGGGAGAGCGAGTTGGCCAGCCGTCCGACCATGTCGTCGCTGGTCACGTCCCGGGCCATGCGGGGGATGAGGGAGGCGCCGAACTCCGCGATCCGCTCGTCGTGCGTGCCGTACTGCGCCCGGGCCTGGACCGCCTCGGACGACAGCACCCGCTTGATCAGCGAGGCGTCGAACACCGGCAGCAGCAGCCGCAGTTGATCCGCGTCCAGGCTGCTGCCATGGTCGAACCACTCGTGGCACAGCTCGTGCAGGATCACGTGCTGGGTCTGGTACGCGGTGGGGCGGCGGCGGTAGAGCACGTAGCTGGTGGTGCCGGACTTCAGCCGCAGCCCGCAGGGCGCGTTGACGCGCGCCAGCCGCTCGGGCAGCTCCTGGAGGACGATGGTCCGGCCGCGGGCCGCCTCCATGTTCGCCACCAGGCCCTCGATGGTGAAGGGGGCGGGTATGGGGAGGTCCGCCAGTCCGGCTTCGCACTCTTTGCGCAGTTCACGCAGGGACATTGAGGCCTCTTGGTCGTCGTCACGCGTTCGTGACATACGGTCGGCGAGTTTAGCCAACGCCGCCCGTCCGCACAGAGACGCCCGCGCTAGCGCCCCGGTTCCCCGTCCTGCACACCGTCGGGCCGCTGCTTGGCCTTGGTGTCCGCCAGCAGGGAGAGCGCGAACTCCAGCAGCTCCGCCGACAGTCCGTCGTCCTCGACACCACGGCCCGCGACGCCGCTGATCTCGCCGGTGCGCCGCTTGGCGAGGAACTGGAGCCCGGCGACCACGTCGCCGACGACCTCCGACTCCTCCTTGAAGAACCGCCAGTCCACGCCGAAGCCCAGCCCGAGCGCCTTGAGGATCTCCTCGGAGGGCTCGGTGACCTTCCCGGCCAGGATGTTCGAGAAGTAGCTGTGGGAGAGGGAGCCGCCGCGCTCCTTGACCAGCTCGGCGAAGGTCCGCCCGGACACCTTCTGCCCCGGGAAGGTCTTCTCCAGCATGTACTCGACCTTCTGCCGCAATGACTGCAGCTCAGGCACGTGTTCTTCGCCGACGTCCATCCGGTTACCCACGTTCGCATCATGCTCCGGCGCGTGTGCCGGGCTTGCGTAAACACTCTACGTCACTGTTAACTGCAAAAAACACGGTCAGGGGACCACAGGGGAGTCCCCTGCCCGTGGGGCACGTTCGTGCGCCGATCACGCCATCGCGCCGCACCGGCCTATGGCTGTAGCCCTTCGCGACGGGGGATGCACGAAGGGCTACCCGAGCAGTATGCCAGCCTGTCAGGGGCCTTTCCACAGCGCACCCCTGACGCCCCGCGCGATCCCCGCCCAGCGGCGGCTGACAAGGGCTGACAGCGGCTGACAGCCGGTGGCGCGGGGCTGTCAGGGAACAGGCCGCGGACTGTCAGCGCGGGTCGGCATCGTCAGGTCCATCGAGAACGACAGGGACCTGACGAGGAGTTGTTGAGCATGGCGTATGCGATCCGGGCCGAGGGACTGGTCAAGAAGTACGGCGACTTCACCGCCCTGGACGGCGTCGACCTGGAGGTCCCGGCCGGCAAGGTCGTCGGCGTGCTGGGCCCCAACGGCGCCGGCAAGACCACCACCGTCCGCATCCTGGCCACCCTGGCGCGCCCCGACGGCGGGCACGCCACCATCGGCGGTCACGACATCGTCAAGGACCCGGTCCGGGTCCGCCGCCTGATCGGCCTGACCGGGCAGTACGCCTCCGTGGACGAGACCCTGTCCGGAGCCGAGAACCTGGTGCTCATCGCGCGGCTGCTCGGTCTGTCCCGGCGCGACGCGAAGGCGCGGGCCGCCGAGCTCCTGGAGAGCTTCTCCCTCGCCGAGGCGGCCCGCAAGCCGATCGCCACCTTCTCCGGCGGCATGCGGCGGCGGCTGGACCTGGCCGCCTCCCTGGTCGGCCGGCCCCAGGTGCTCTTCCTGGACGAGCCCACCACCGGCCTGGACCCGCACGCCCGGCAGGAGGTCTGGGACGTCGTGCGCACGCTGGTCGCCGACGGCTCCACGGTGCTCCTGACCACCCAGTACCTGGAGGAGGCCGACCAGCTCGCCGACTCCATCACCGTCTTCGACAAGGGCCGCAAGGTCGCCGAGGGCCGCCCCGGTGAGCTCAAGCGCCGGGTCGGCGGCCAGATCCTCCAGGTCCGGCCCACCGTGGCCACCGATGTGCCGCAGGTCGCCGGAATGCTCGCCGAGCTGACCGGGCACCACCCCGCCCAGGACTCGGGCGTGCTCACCGTGCCCGCCGACGACCCGCTGGTCGTCGCCGCGGTCGCCCGCCGCCTGGACGGCGCCGGCATCACCACCGACGAGCTCGGTCTGCGGCTGCCCAGCCTGGACGAGGTCTTCCTCGCCCTGACCGGACACGCGCCCGCCGGTGACCGGCCCGTCGCCGCCTGAGACCCGGCTTTCCGGGGCTTCCCCTGGCTTCCCCGACTTCTCCCGGCTCCCCGGCTCCCCCGCTTCCGCGCAGACTTCCCGAGAGGACCCCGTCATGAGCACCCAGACCCTCCCCGCCCCCGCCCCCGCCACCGCGCCGGCCACCGCCCGGCTCAGCGGCCGCATCGGCCTCGCGCAGACCGCGCAGCACAGCCTCGCCCTCGCGGGCCGGGGCGTCACCAAGTTCATGAAGTCGCCGATCCAGCTGGTCGACGTGGTCCTGACCCCGATCATCAGCCTGCTGATGTTCATCTACCTCTTCGGGGACGCCATGTCCGGCGGCGACACCGACGGGTACCTGAGGCTCGTCACCCCGGGCGTCATGGTGATGGCCGTCTTCCAGGCCAGCATCGGCATCGGCGCCTCGCTCTGCGCCGACGCCGGCACCGGAATCTTCGACCGGTTCCGCAGCATGCCGATCGCCCGCTCCAGCCCGCTGATCGGCGCCGTCCTCGCCGACATCGTCCGCTACGCCGTCTGCCTGGCCACCCTGGCCGTCCTGGCCCTGGTCATGGGGTACCGCGTCCAGACCGGCCCGGTCGCCGCGCTCGCCGCGGTCGCCCTGCTCGTCGGCTTCGCGCTCAGCTTCTCCTGGATCTCGGTGTACCTCGGCATGCTGATCAAGAACCCCGCCTCCGTGCACGGGCTGATGACCGTCCTGATCCTGCCGCTCACCTTCGCCAGCAACGTCTTCGTCCCCCGGGAGGGCATGGCCGGCTGGCTCCGGGCGTGGTCCGACGTCAACCCCGTCTCCCTGGTCTCCGACGCGGTCCGCGGCCTGCTGAACGGCGGCCCGGTCGCCGGATCCCTGGCCGGCACCTTCGCCTGGATGGCCGGCGTGATCGTGGTCTTCTTCCCCCTGGCCATCCGCGCCTACCGCAAGAACGCCGGCTGATCCGGCGACGAGCCCGGCCGGGCGGAGTCCGCACCCACGGGGGTGTGCGGACCCCGCCCGGTCGTCATGCGTCCCCGCCCGGTGGTCCGTGCGTCCCCGCCCGGTCGTCGTGCGTCCGCGCCCCGTCAGGCCCGTGGCGCCGCCCGCAGGGCCTCCGCCTCCAGCCAGCGCAGAGCGTCCGCACGGGAGTACGCGGCCCCCTCCTCGTACGCCTCCTTGAAGCGCGCCTCGCCCAGCGTCGCCACCATGCGGTCGACCAGCTCGCGCCACTCCGGCTCGCCCCGGTCGAAGGCGCCGCGCATCACCTCGCTCATGCCGAGCGACCTGGCGCCGTCCTCGGGAGCGCCCTCCAAGGTCCGCAGACCGCCGAGCAGTTCGGCCACCCAGGCGAGGGCCGCGCCCGCCCCCTGGCCGAGCAGCGCGCCGGCCGCCTCGGGCAGCAGCGCCCGGGCCGCCGCGGCGTCCCCCTCCGCGAGCCGGTTCTCGATGCGGGTGCTGACGATCAGATCGCGGGCCGTCTCGCGCAGCGAGGGGCGCCGCACGCTCAGGGCCTCGAGGCGGTCGAGGGTCGCGTCGGAGCGCGCCAGGTCACCGGCCCTGCGGTGCACATTGGCCAGGCCCACCAGGATGTTGGCCTCCAGGCGCAGCTGGCCGCGCTCCCGGGCCTGGCGGTGCGCGGCGTGCAGATCGCGGAAGGCGCCCTCCAGGTCGCCGCTGCGGCGTCGCTCGCGGGCGAGCCGGGCCTTGCTGAGGTAGAGGTAGTCCTCGGTGCCGAGTTCGGAGCTGAGCGCCACGGTCCGCTCGAAGGTGGCGATGGCCTCGGGGTACTCGCCGCGCAGGGAGTGGTCACGGCCGATCGGGAGCAGACTCATCACGAGCCCCCAGCGGTCGCCCACCTCCTCGAAGCCGCGCAGGGCCGCCATCCGGGACTCCGCGCCGGAGACCAGGTCGCCCTGCTCGGTGAGGGCGAAGTCCCGGGCCAGGTGGGCGCCGGCCCGCACCCACGGGTCCGGTGAGTCGAGCGGGTCCCCGGCCGCGGCCGGGCCCGGTCCCGCCGCACCGGCCGGGAAGGAGACCCGGGACATCCGCAGGAGCAGCAGGGCCGGGTGGAACTCCCGCGCCGTCGCCGACTCGCCCTCGGGGGCGGCCTCCGGCAGGTGGGTGTCGAGCCGGGCGCTCATCCCCCGGATGCCCCAGTACCAGTACATCGCCGCGGCGAAGCGGGCCGCCAGGTCCGCGTCCCCGGCCTCGGCGACCCAGCGCAGCGCGAGGACGAGGTTGTCGTGCTCGGCGTCGAAGACCTCGATCGCGCGCAGCTGCTCGCGGGTGCGCAGGCGGGGTTCGTACTCCTCCGCGAGGGCCAGGAAGTACGCGGTGTAGCGCCGGCTCACGGCGTCCCCGGACCCGGGGCCGTCGCCGCCCCCCGGCCCGACCCCCGGCCCGACCCCCGGCTCGGCCTCGGCGAGGCGCCGCGCCGCGTACGCGCGGACCGTCTCCAGCATCCGGTAGCGCGGCTCGCCCGTCCCGTCGTCGACGGCGCCGACCAGCGACTTCTCGACCAGGGCGTCCAGGACGTACGGGATGTCGGCGGCCGGGAGCGAGGCGTCCGCGCAGACCGCTTCGAGCGCGGGGACGGTCGCGCCGCCGGGGAACACCGACAGTCTGCGGGCGAGGATCCGCTCGGGCTCGTCGAGCAGGTCCCAGCTCCACTCGACCAGCGCGAGCAGCGTGCGCTGGCGGGGCAGCGCGGTGCGGCTGCCCGAGGCGAGCAGCCGGAAGCGGTCGTCGAGGCGGCGCGCTATCTGCTCGACGCTCATCGAGCGGAGCTTCGCCGCGGCCAGTTCGAGGGCGAGCGGTATCCCGTCGAGCCGTCGGCACACCTCGACCACGGCGTCGAGGGTCGTGTCGTCGAGCGTGAAGTCCGCGCGGACTCCGGCGGCCCGGTCGACGAAGAGGCGCACGGCGGGCGACTGCGCGGCCTCGGCGGGCTCCGGTGATCCTGTCGGGACGTCGAGGGGACCGAGGTGACACAGGGACTCGCCGGTGATGGCGAGGGCCTCGCGGCTGGTGGCGAGGATCCGCAACTCCGGCAGCTGGTCCAGGAGTTCGATGGCGAGCTGCGCGGCCGCCTCGACCAGGTGCTCGCAGTTGTCGAGCAGGAGCAGGGCGTCGCCGCTGCCGAAGAGGGCGGCCATGCGCTCGAACGGCGTGGCCCGCTGCCCCTGGCCTGCGTCGTAGAGGCCGCCGTCGGTGGAGCCGAGGGCGCCGAGCACCGCGTCGGTCAGCCCGTCCGGCGCACTCACACCGGCGAGCGGCACGAGCCAGACCCGGCCGCGCGCGTGGGCGCCGTCCCGGGCGGCCGCTTCGAGGGAGAGCCGGGTCTTGCCCGCGCCACCGGGACCGACGATGGTGACGAGCCGAGACCGCTCCAACTGCCGCCCCAGACGTGCCAGTTCGTCCTCGCGCCCGACGAAGCTGGTCAGCCGGGCCGGGAGCCGGCTCGGGGCGGCCTCGGCCGCCCGCCCGGTCGGCGAACCCAGCTCGCCCCGGAGCAGGGCCAGGTGGATCTCGCTCAGCTCCGCGGAGGGGACCACGCCGAGCTCCTCGTCGAGCCGCGCCCGCACCGCCCCGTACACCGCGAGGGCGTCGGACTGCCGCCCCGCCGCGGACAACGCCCGCATCCGCAGCCCGGCCACGCGCTCGCTCAACGGGCGCTCACCGGCGGCCGCTTCGAGATCGGCCAGCACCTCCGCGTACCGCCCGAGCCGCAGCTCGGCGTCGCAGCGGTCCTCGGCCGCCGCCGTCCGCAGCGCGTCGAGACGGGTCGCGACGGGTCCGGCGAACGGGGCGTCCAGCACATCGGCGAGCGCCGCGCCCCGCCACAGCCCGAGCGCCGCCCCGAGCAGCGGGGCCGCCTCGCCGGGCCGGCCGGCCGCGAGCTCCCGCCGGCCCCGGGCGCTCAGGTCCTCGAAGCGGTGCACGTCCACGTCCTCGGCCCGCACCGGGAGCCGGTAGCCGCCGGACGCGGACTCCACCGCCGCGGCTCCGCGCAGCGCCCTGCGCAGCCGGGACACCAGCGCCTGCAGCGCGTTGGCCGCGTCGGCGGGCGGCGCCCCGCCCCACAGACCGTCCACGAGCGAGTCGACGGACACCGGCCGGCCCCCTTCGAGGGCGAGCCGGGCGAGGAGCATTCGCAGCCGTACGCCGCCCACCTCGACCGGCGTCCCGTCATCGGCGTACACCTGAACCGGTCCGAGCAGCTCTACGCGCACCACGACGGTCTCCCCCTGTCCGACCGACCGACCGGCCGCTGCCGTGTCGATCTTCCTCCAACGCCGGGTCAGCATCACCCACCTGAGGTCTGCGGTAAAGGTTCGGCCGGGCCGCCCGCCGGTCATGCCAGGACACCCGTGGAGCGCGGGACTAGCCTGAGAGGGGGGATCCGTCCTCAAGAAGGTGGCGGCCGTATGAAGGCGCAGAGCAGTGGCGTGCTCGTTGTCGCGATCGCGGTGCTCGGGGCCCTGGCCGGGCCCTCCGCGTCCGCGGACGGCATCGACCCCAGGAAGATCTACGAGCGGGCGGCGCCGGCCACCGTGCTCGTCACGGGGAAGTACTCCGAGGGCAGCGGCTTCGTCTACGACGCGGGCAAGGGGCTCATCGCCACCGCCGCGCACGTGGTGCAGGGCGAGCCCTCCTTGAAGGTCTCGGTCGGGGACCGCCCGCCGGCGCCGGCCCGCGTGGTCGGGATCGATCCCTGCGAGGACCTGGCGGTCCTGCAGTTCACCACCGCGGTGCCGTCCGATCTGAAGGCGCTGGAATTCGACAAGAGCGCGAGCGTCCAGACGGCCGACACCGTCATCGCGCTCGGCTATCCGGCGGCGCTCGGCGATACCACCACCCAGAAGGTCGTCTACACGGCCGGCTCGGTGCAGAACCCGAACGTGGTGAACGCCGAGCCCTCGAGCTCGCTGCCGCGTTACCCCGCGACGATCCAGCACTCCGCGACCGTGAACCCGGGCAATTCCGGCGGCCCGCTGCTCAACGGCGACGGGAAGGTCGTCGGCATCAACGCGCTGGCCGCGACCGGCGATACGCAGGGGCAGTTCTACGCCATCTCCAGCGACCACGCGCGGCCGCTGCTCGACACCCTGGCCGCCGGGGTCACGAAGAACGATCCGGGCTGGAGCCTCGTGGGTCTCGACGACCCGGACCTCAGCTCGTACTTCACCGACGCCAAGGACCAGGCTGAGGCGGCGAAGGACCAGAAGAAGCTGATGGCCGACGGGGTGACCGGGGTGTTCGTCCTGGAGACCCGGACGAACTCGCCCGCGGCCAAGGCCCTGCTGGGCACCGGGGACGTGGTGACCTCCATGAAGGACACGCCGGTCAAGTCGGTCGGCGACGTCTGCGACACCCTCGAATCGTCCACGGGCGGCGAACACGTCCCGCTGGAGGGCGTGTACTCGCTCAACGCCGACGGTACGAAGACCAAGTTCGGCGAGGCCTGGTCGGCCGACCTCGTGCTCGACAAGGGCGCCGCGCCCGGTCGGTGAGGGCGGCCGCTTCCGGCGCTCCCCGGTTACCCGGTGGGCTCGGCCGCGACGAAGAGGGACAGGACGCCGGTCATCTCCAGCAGGCGCAGGAGCTGCGGGTTGAGGTCGGTCAGGCGGACGGCGGCGCCGCTCTCCTGGGCCGTGCGCCGCGCGGCGATGAGGGTGTTGAGCGCCGAGGAATCGCAGAAGGTGACGCGGCCGCAGTCGACCACCACGGGCCGGGCCGGTGAGGCGTGGGCGAGGGCCTCGGTGAGGGCGAGCCGCAGGGCGGGCGCCGTGTCGAGGTCGATCTCGCCGACGGGGCGGACCACGACGGAGTGGGCCAGGACCTCCACGGCGATGCCGTGGCCGTCGGCGTCACGGGGAGGGGTTGCGGCCATGGTGGTTCACTCCTTCGAGACGGGGGTGGCTCCTCACGGGCCGCCCCGCAGCAGTGGCGGCCAGGGACGATTACCTACCCCTCTAACACCGAGAAATCTACAGTGGCCATAGTAGACATATGGCCACGACGTCATGACTGTTTCTCCTGTAGCCGGGATCACAGATGGCCCGCCATGCGTCACGGGCATACGTTGTTGCCCATGACGCGCGGCAGCAAGCAGGGCGGGGCCCAGGGCGGGACTCCGCAGGGTGACGGCGCGCTGGACAGCCTGGTGCGCCAGCGGATCCGGGCCCTGCGCGTCGCACAGGGCTGGTCCCTGGCGGAACTCGCCGCGCGCGCCCACATCAGCCAGTCCACGCTCAGCCGGATCGAGACCGGCGGCCGCCGCCTGGCCCTGGACCAGCTCGTCACCCTCGCCCGGGCCCTGGACACCTCGCTGGACCAGCTCGTCGAGACGGCCGCCGACGACATCGTCGTCAATCCGGTGATCGACGCCGCCCACGGCAGCATGCACTGGCCCATGAAGGCGGAACCCGGGATGACCGTGGTGCGCCGGCGCATGACGGACCCGCCCCCCGACAGCCCCGTACGCATGCGGGCCCATCCGGGCCGCGAATGGCTCGTCGTCCTCTCCGGCACCGCGGTCCTGCTGCTGGGGGACCGGCGCGTGCGGGTGGAGACGAACCAGGCGGTGGAGTTCCCCACGATGCTGCCGCACGCCATCGGCGCCGAGGGCGGGCCCTGCGAGATCCTCGGCGTCTTCGACCGCGACGCCCGCCGCGGCCACCAGGGCGGCGACAGCGACGACGGGTCCTGAGGGCAGGGTCCGCGCGGGGGCCCGGCCCGCCCCCGGGCCGCCGTACGCCCCGCCGCTTGCGCGTTCGGCAGCCCGTCCGGCCATCGTCTTGCGCGTTCCGGGAACCCTGGTGCCGTGACGGCAACGCCCTCCTAGCGTGGCCGTCATGACTCAGCACTCCCTCGACTCCTCCGGCCAGGCCGAGATCCTGGACCTGGACGCGGACGTACTCGCCGAGCACACGGCGTCCATCACCTCGTGGCTGCCCGTCGGGGCGCAGCCGCGCCACATCGTCGACCTGGGCTGCGGGACCGGCGCCGGCACCTTCGCCCTGCTCGCGCGCTTCCCCGGGGCGCGGGTGACCGCCGTCGACTCCTCCGAGCGCCACCTGCACCGCCTGCGGGAGAAGGCCGGGGTACTGGGCCTGGCCGACCGGGTGCGTACCGTGGCGGCCGATCTCGACGCGGACCGGCCCGACCTCGGCCGGCCCGAGCTGGTGTGGGCCTCCGCCTCGCTGCACCACATGGCCCACCCCGACCGCACGCTGAGCGCGGTCCACGGCCTGCTGGCGCCCGGCGGCCTCTTCGCCGTCGTCGAGCTGGCCGGCTTCCCGCGCTTCCTGCCCGCCGACGCTCCGGCGGAGCGGCCCGGCCTCGAGGACCGCTGCCACGCCGCCCTCGCCCACCACCACGCCGAGCGGGTACCGCACCGCGGGGCCGACTGGGGGCCCCGGCTGACCGCCGCCGGGTTCACGGTCGAGGGCGAGCGCACGGTCACCGTGGACGTCGGCGCAGCCCGCGGCGAGGCGGTCGGCCGTTACGCGCTCAGCGGCCTGGGGCGCCTGCGCGAGCGCGCCGCCCCCGCCCTCACCGCCGAGGACCTCGGCGCCCTCGACCGGCTGCTCGACACCGACGGCCCCGGCAGCATCCTGCTCCGCCCCGACCTCGCGGTCCGCACGGAGCGCACGGTGTGGGCCGCCCGCCGCGCCTGACCCCGGCCCTGCCCGCCACGCGCCGGCAGCGTCATGGCCTCCCGCTCCCGCACCCCTTCGGCCCGGAGCTCGGCCGGCACGACCGACCCCTGTTCGGCGGCTTCCCGGCGCGCACGGGCGGCCTCGTGGCGCGCCGCGGCGATCTCCTCGAGGTACTGGCCGAGAATCCGGGACGCCTCCCGCCCCGTCTCCTGCGCGCGCTCCATACCGCCGTCGATGGAATCCGACCGCTCGGCGAGAACGCGGTTCATACGGGGCAGCAGAACCACCGCGAGGAACCCGGACACGATGAGGAACGCGAGCGCTCCGACCGACAGTTCCCACCACTCGGACAGGAGAATTCCCATGATCACAACCTACGTCGCCGCAGGCCCCGACCCATGACCGCGACAAGCGAATTGGCGGGCAATACCCCCGCCATGACCGGCCGGTCCAATATCCGGAATTGCGGAATCCGATGACCGTGAATACCGCGCGCGCCGCACTCCCCCGACCGGTCGGCGACTTCCGGACAAGACGATAAGCTGTTCTTTCTTTGCTTCCCGGGGGGTGCAGGCAGGTGGAGTTTCGGCTGCTCGGATCGGTTTCGGTCGCCACCGAAGCCGGGGACCTACCGCTCGGGCCCGCCAAGCGGCGGAGCCTGCTGGCCGCGCTGCTGCTGCGGCCCAACCACCCCGTCCCGCTGCGCCAGCTCACCGCCTCGCTGTGGGACGGCGAGCCGCCCGCGCGGGCCCGCAGCGTGATCCAGGGGCACGTGTCCCGGCTGCGCACCCTGCTGGACACCGCCCAAGCAGGGTTGTACGGCGTCGAGTTGGCCACCCAGGGCGCGGCGTACGTGCTGCGCGTGCCGGAGGCGCTGCTGGACGCGCACCGCTTCCAGGAGCTGGTCACGCGGGCCCACGGGCAGCGTTCGGCCGGGGAGGCCGTGGTCATGTACCAGGAGGCCCTCGCCCTGTGGCGGGGGCCCGCGTTGACGGGTGTGCACGCCAGCCCGCCGCTGCAGAGCGCCGCGGACGCGCTGGAGGAGCTGCGGCTCACCACGGTGGAGCACCTGGCCGTCCGGTACGGGCACCTCGGCGCGCACGCGCAGGCCGCGGCCGTGCTGCGCGCCGAGGCGAGCGCCCATCCGCTGCGCGAATCGCTGTCCGCCGCCCTGGTGACGGCCCTCCAGCGGGCGGGGCGGCGCTCCGAAGCCCTCGACCAGTACCACCACACGCGCCGCATGCTCGCCGAGGAACTCGGTGTCGACCCGGGCCGCGAGCTGAGCGACGCCTACGCGCTGGCCCTGCGCGGCCACTGCGGCCCGAGCGGCACGCAGGAGGACGGCCGGCCCGACAGCCACTCCGGCGGCGCCGACGGGCATCGGCCCAGCCGCCGGGACGGCGACCGGCCCGGCGGCCCGGGCACCGGTCGGGGCAGTGCCCGCGCCGCCGGGGACACCGCCCCGGAACCGGCCGCGCCCACCCCGTACGCCGACCTCCTCGACCTGCTGCCGCGCGCCCCCCGCGGCTTCCACGGGCGCGCGGCGGAGCTGCGGACGCTCTCGCGGGCCGCCGCCGCGGAGGCGCCCGTATGCCTGGTCACCGGGCCCGCCGGGGTCGGCAAGAGCGCCCTCGTGGTCCATTGGGCGCACCTGAACCACGACCGGTTCCCCGACGGCCGCCTCCATGCCGACCTGCGCGGTTTCGGGGACACGGGCGAGGCCGGGCCGATGGAGGTGCTGCGCGAATTCCTGCTGGCGCTGGGCGTCACGCCCCTGAGCGTCCCGGAGTCGGTGACCCGGGCCGCCGCCATGTTCCGGTCCCTGACCGCCGGGCGCCGCGTGCTGATCGTCCTCGACAACGTGCGCGCCTCGGAGCAGGTGCGCCCGCTGCTGCCGAGCGGGTCCGAGTGCGTCACGGTCGTCACCAGCCGCCACCGGCTGCGGGGGCTGATCGCCTCCGACGCGGCCCGGCCGGTCCCGGTGGACGTCCTGGGCGCGGACGACAGTACGGCGCTGCTCGCCGCGGTGCTCGGCGCGGACCGGGTGCACGCCGAGCCGGAGGCCGCCCGGCGGCTGGCCGGGCTGTGCGACGGACTGCCGCTCGCCCTGCGGGTCGCCGCCGCCCGACTGGCCGACCAGCCGCACCTGACCCTGGCCGCCATGGCGGCGGAGCTGTCGGACACCACGCGCCGGCTGGCCCTGCTCGACGCCGAGGACACCGGGGTCCGGGCGGCCCTGCACCTGTCGGTGCGGAGGCTCCCGCCGGGCGCCGCGCACCAGCTCGCCCACCTCGGCCGCCACCCGGGCACGCACATCGACCGCGGTGTGGCGGCGGCCCTGGCGGGCACCGGTCCGGACGCGGCGGAGGCGGCCCTCGACCAGCTCGCCGCCGCCCACCTGCTGACCTGCGGCGCGCCGGGGCGGTGGGTCATGCACGATCTCGTACGCCTCTACGCCCGCGACATGGAGACCGGTCCGCACGCGCTGTCGCGCCTGCTCGACCACTACATCGCCACCGGCCTCGCGGCGGCCGCGGCCGCCCAGCAGGACGCGCGGCCCTGCTTCGCGACGCCCCCGGACTTCTACCGGCCCCCGGGCGTACGGACGTTCCGCGACCGGGACGAGGCGATGGACTGGTACGCCGCGCAGCGCGAGGACCTGGCCCTGGCGGCCGGGGCCGCGCACGCCGCCGAGCTGCACGGCCGGGCGTGGCGGATCGTGCTGTCCCTGTGGCCGCTGATGGTGTGGCGCGTCCTCGACGGCTGGGCGCCGCTCCTCTACACCGCGCTCGACTCGGCCTGGGCCGACGACGACCTGCACGGCCAGTCGCGGGTCCTCGCCCTCCTCGGGTGGGTGCTGACCGAGGAGGGCCGCACCGACGAGGCGCTGCCCCACCTTGAGGCCTCCGTCCTGCTGGCCGCCCGGGCGGGCGACCGCAGCGGCCAGGCCACCGCCCTCGTCAACCTCTCCCTGGCGCGGGCCGCGCTCGGCGATCTGGAACCGGCGGCGCGGGACTGCGTACGGGCGGCGGAGCTGGCGCGCGCGGCCGGGGACCCGACCACGGAGCGCCTCGCGCTCTACCACCTCTCCCGGCACCAGATCGAGTCCGGGGAATGGCGCGAGGCCCTGGACAGCACCACGGCGGCGCGGGCCCTCCCGCTCCCGGACCCGGCGTCCCCGACCCGGGTGCTGCTGCTCACCGCGACCGGGGAGGCCCTGGTGGGGCTCGGCGAGCGGACCGAGGGCATCCGGTATCTGGACGAGGCCGCGCGCAAGGCCGAATCGACCGGCTACGACGAGGGCGCGGAGCGGGCGCTGGAGGCGCTGCTCCAGCTGTCGGCGCAGGCATCGGTCGGGGTGCGGGCGAGCGGGCCGTGCGGCGCGGCGGACGGAGCCTCGGACGGGGCGTCGGACGGAGCGGCGTACCGCGCCCGGTACGACGAGGTGCGCGCGCGGCAGACCGTACGGGCCTGACGCCCCCGCGCACGCACCACCCGGCCCCCGGGGCGGGTGGTGCGTGCGCGCCCGTGCGCGCTCGGTGACTCACGCGCGGATCCGCGTACGTCAGCGAAACGTCAGCGGGGCGTGATCGCGGCGCCAGCAGTACCCGGCACAGTGGGGACCACGCGGGAAGTTCTCCGCGTGCCTGCCGTTTCCTCCCGGGAGTTCCCTCATGCACGCCCACCGCCTCCGCAGCGCGGCCCTCGCCGCCACCGTCACCGCGGGCCTCGCTCTGGCCTTGACCGCGTGTGGCGGCTCGGGCGGCGGGACCGGCGCGGTGGACACCGGTGCGGGCAAGGAAGCGGACAAGGCGGCCTCGACCGGGGCGGCGGGCGGTGCCTCGGCCGCGGGTGCGCAGGGCGCCCCGGCGGACGGCAAGAGCGGCGGCTCGGCCCCCGCCACCCCGGCGACGGCGGGCGGCCCGGCCGCCAAGGGCGCGGGCGACACCACCGGTGACGCCTACGCCTACACCCACCCGTGCCCGGCGCGGAGCCTGACCGTCAAGGTGACCTCCCCGCAGGGCGCCCCGGCCGGCGTCCGCGTCGTCACGGTGACCAACAACGGCGCCACCTCCTGCGGCCTCGACTTCCACCCGGCCATCGGTTTCAGCGCGAAGGGCGCCGCGCTCGGCGTCCAGGCCACCGCCCCCGGCGGTCTCGGCGGCGCACCGGCCCACCCGGTGCGGCCCGGCGCCACCGCGTACGCCGCCGTGCGCCTGGCCCCCGCGGGCGGCACCGGTCCGGTGGCCGACGAGATCAGCGTCCTGGCCGACGCGACGCACATGGCGAACGCGGACGGCGTCAGCCTCCCGCTGGCCGAGCCGGGCACCGTCGCGCAGCCCGAGGTCGGTCTCTACCGCGGCAGCGCGCGGGACGCGATGGGCGCCCTCTGAGGTCCGCCCCACCCCCTGAACCCTCCGGGCCCCCGAACACCCCCGACGGCACCCGGAGCCCGATCACCCCCAGGCCCACGGCCTGGGGGTGATCGGTTTTCCGGTCGCCGGGGTCACCGCGCGAGCGAGTCGATGTCCTCCATGAAGCTCAGCATCCGGGCGTTGACCAGGTCCGGGTGGTCGATCTGCGGACCGTGTCCGGTCGCGGCGACGATCTCGGCCCGGGCCCCGGGAATCACCCGCGGGATCCGCTCCACCTGCACCTTCGGCTTCACGAGCAGGCTGCGTTTGCCCATGATCAGGTAGAAGGGCGTCCGGATGGAGCCGAGTTCGGCGTCCGACAGGGGCAGCGGCGCGGGGCGGCGGATGCGGAAGGCGCGCACGCCGGTCTGGATCATCTTCCGCAGCTCGGGGACGATCAGCACCGGCTGTTCCAGCCAGGACGCCAGCCGCGGGCGCAGTGCCCTGGGCGCGAAGGTCGCGAAGAGGCTGACGAAGACCCACGCGAAGAAGCGCAGGCCGACCTTTTCCAGGCCGCCGGGGTCGAGGGCGATGACCGAGGCGAGCCGCCGCGGCCTGCGGTGGACCGCGTTGATGACCAGCCAGCCGCCGTAGGAGGAGCCGACCAGGTGGACCCGGTCCAGGCCGAGGGCCTCCAGGGACTCGTCGAGCCACTGGGCGGCCCGCTCCGGCTGCCACATCGCCTCGCGCTGGACGCTGCGGCCGGGGTCGCCCGGGGTGTCGAGGGCGTAGACGGGCCGCTCGGCGCCGAGCGCGCGGGTGTTGGGGTACCACTGCGCGGAGCAGCCGCCCGAGCCGTGGATCAGGACGACCGGAGTACGGGCCTCGGCGGCGGGGTCGGCGGGGCCGTACCGGTAGACGTGCGTGGTGCCGAAGCTCGTCTCCACGTCGGTCTCGGAGCGGGCCGGCGCGCCCTTCGCGTAGACGGCGTCGCAGGCGGCGAAGTAGCGGTCGCGCAGGCGCTCGTTGACGTAGCGGCCTATGTCGCGACGGACGTGGGTCGTGGTGTCGGGCACGGGGGCACCTCCGGAAGGATCCGTCTTCGTGATACGAACGTACCACGATCTTGGTACGGCGGTACCATGAAAGAGGCCGGGCGGGGTCGGACAGGGACCCCGGACCGGTCACCGAGGGGCGGAGACACCAGCACATGCCGAAACGCGTGGACCACGAGGAACGGCGCACCCAGATCGCCGAAGCGCTCGTCCGGGTCGCCGGGCGCCGCGGGCTGCACGCCGTCGGCATGCGGGACGTGGCGGCCGAGGCCGGGGTCTCGCTCCGGCTCGTGCAGTACTACTTCGAGACCAAGGAGAAGCTCCTCCTCTACGGACTCCAGCACCTCACCGACCGGTTCACCGCGCGCGTCGGCGCCCGCCTCGCCGCCGCCGGCCCCGCGCCCGGCCCGCGCGCGACGGCCGAGGCGCTGCTGCTGGCCTCGCTGCCCACCGACGCGGAGAGCCGCACCTTCCACCTGCTCTACAGCGCGTACGCGATCCTTTCCGTGACCGACGAGGCGCTGGCCGCCACGCCCTTCATCGACAACCCCGACGCGGCCGAGGACGCGCTGACCGGTCTGATCCGCCAGGCCCAGGAATCCGGCACGGCCGACCCCGGCGCCGACGCGCGCACCGAGGCGATCAGCCTGCTCGCCATGGCGGCGGCCATGGGCACCAGCATCCTGGTGGGCCAGCGGGGGCCCGACGCGGCCGTCGCGGTCCTGCGCCACCACCTGGACCGGATCTTCACGGTCCCGGGTGAGCCCGGGACCGCCGCTCCGGAGCAGTGACGGTCAGCGGCCGCCGTCCGCCCGGCCGCCGTCCGCCTGACCGCTGCCCGCCAGCGTCTTGAGGGCCCGCTCGCGCAGCGGGGCGATCCGGGTGCGGGCGGCCGGGCCGTCGTGCACGGCGTTGGTGGCGATGACCACGTACCGCCCGGTGGCGGGGGCCAGGAACAGGCTGGTGCCGGTGAAACCGTGGTGGTAGGCCACGGCGCCCCCGGCGGCCAGGATCCACCCCAGGCCCCGCTGCAGACCCGGATCCATGTCCGCCACCGGCACCAGGCTCTCCCGCAGCCAGCCGCCGAGCGGGCTGCGCGCACCGGCCGACAGCAGGCGCTCGGCGAAGGTCGCGAGGTCGGCCGCCGGGGCGAACACCCCCGCGTGCCCGGCCACATCGCCCATCGCGGCCGCGTTCTCGTCGTGGACCGCGCCCCAGAGCCGGTCGTGGCCGTCACGGTGCTCGGTGGGCGCGACCCACGCGGCCTGCGGCACCGGACCGTAGGCGGTGCGGTCCATGCCCAGCTCGGCCCAGAACGCGGCGGCGAGCCGGTCCAGCGGCTCGCCGTGGACGTGGGCGAGGGCCAGGCCGAGCAGGACGTACCCCCGGTTGATGTAGCGGTGCGTTCCGGGGAGGTTCTCCAGGGGCTCGCGGCAGATCAGCTCGTGCAGCGGGCGCTCGGCCAGGTCGTAGAGGTCGAACCGGGTCGCCGCCCGCAGCCCGGAGGTGTGCGAGAGCAGCTGCCGCACGGTGGCCCCGGCGCCGGGCAGGTGGCCGAGGTCCTCGTCCATGGGCGGCAGGAACTCCCGTACGGGCGCGCCCGTATCGAGCAGCCCGGCCGCGACGGCGCGGCCGACGAGCGGCCAGGTGGCGGTGACCTTGGTCAGCGAGGCGAGGTCGTAGACGGTGTGCTCGTCGGGGGCCTTCGGGTTCGTGAACGGGGAGACGACCCCGGCCGACAGGGCCGTACGGTCCCCCGCGGCCGTACCGCAGACGACGACCCCGCCCGGGCAGCCGCCGTCGGCGACGGCCTCCTCCAGCGCCTCGCGCAGCCCGTGGACGTCGGCGGTCGTGAAGGGTGCGGCCTGGGTCATCTGCGCCTCCGGTGCGGTGGGTGGGGTCTGCGGGGCTGGGGTCCGCGCGGCTGGGTTCCACGGGGCTGGGTTCCGCGCGGCTGGGACTCCCGCGTCCCCACCCTGGCCACCGCACCGGGCAGGGCGGCGCAGCCGCGCCGAAGGGGGGTCCGGGCCGCCCGAATGCCCGGGCGATTGCGGCCCGGTGCTGTTCGACTCCACGTCACCCGCAAAATCCGTCGTGTTCATGTCCCGCTCTTAGCGTCGGAGCGCCCGCGCCATTCATTTCCGAGGGGGACCTCCCGCATCATGCGACGCAGACCTGCCAAGACGCTGACCGTACTGGCCCTGACCGGCGCCCTGGCCGCCGGTGCCGCGGCCACCGCCAACTCGGCGCCGCAGCACGGCGGCCAGGGTGAGATCCGCAACGTCATCTACCTGCTCGGTGACGGAATGGGCCGCACCCACGTCACGGCTGCCCGCGACCGGTTCTACGGTGCGTCCGGCAAGCTGAACATGGAGACCCTGCCCTTCACCGGCGCGGTCGCCACGTACGCCGTCGAGAAGGGCACCTCGAAGCCCGCGCTCGTCACCGACTCCGCCAGCTCGGCCACCGCGTGGTCGACGGGCGTCAAGACGTACAACGCCGCGCTGAGCGTGGACGCGTACGAGAAGCGCGTCACCACGCTGATGGAGCAGGCCAAGAAGGCCGGCTTCGCCACGGGCAACGTCTCCACCGCCGAGGTCACCGACGCCACCCCGGCCGCCCAGTTCAGCCACGCGCTGCTGCGCGGCTGCCAGGGCCCGGTCTACTCCGACGCCGCCTGCCTCCCCAAGAAGGAGGACGGTTCGTACGAGGCCGCGCCCGCCGACAAGACGCTGGTCACGCCGATCGCCGAGCAGATCGCGCGCAACGGCACCGCCGACGTCATCCTCGGCGGCGGCCTCGCCCGCTTCGAGCCCGACGACCAGAAGGCGCTCCAGGACCAGGGCTACCAGGTGCTCGGCAGCTTCGGTGACCCCAAGCTCCCGGCGCAGACCGCCGCCAGCCAGAAGGTCGCCACCAAGACCGACCTGAGCCACGCCAACGGCAAGAAGGTCATCGGCCTCTTCAACCGCGGCAACCTCACCGTCGAGCAGGCCAAGGCCGGGCTGCCCGCGGACGCCGCGCAGAAGCAGGAGCCGACGCTCGCCGACATGACCCGCAAGTCGATCTCGCTGCTCGGCGAGCGCGGCGGGTACGACAAGAACCGCAAGGGCTTCCTCCTCCAGGTCGAGGGCGCCCAGATCGACAAGCGCTCGCACGCCAACGACGCCGCCCAGACCCTGGGTGAGATCAAGGCCTTCGACGACGCGGTCAAGGTGGCCACCGACTTCGCGAAGAAGGACGGCCACACCCTGGTCGTCGTCACGGCGGACCACGAGTGCGCCGGCTTCAACATCATCGAAAAGGGCACCTACACCAACGCCGAGTCGGTCGCTCCCCCGGCCAACACGGACGCGGGCAACCCCGCCAACAACAGCACCACCTCGCGCCCCACTTCGGGGGCCAAGGACCCGGTGCGCTCGACCGGCATCATCAACGGCGCCGGCGCGGGTGACGCGAAGAACTTCGCTCCCGCCACCTTCCGCACGCCGAACGACGCGCCCGAGGTCAAGGACGGCAGCCCGGACGCCAGCCTCTGGCTGACCTACCTGTCCGGCAACCACACCGGCGCCGACGTGCCGATCTTCGCCTACGGCCCGAACGGCAGCGCCTTCGCGGCCAGCCAGAACAACACCGAGCTGTACGGCAAGCTGTACCGCTCGCTGTTCGGCAAGTCTCCCCAGCAGCACTGACCCACCGATCGGGCAGCCGGGGCCGGGAGGACATGGTCCTCCCGGCCCCGGCCAGTTCAGGAGCGTTCCGATGAGACACCTCACCCGCCGCACCGCCGGGGCGCTGGCCGCCGCGGCCGCCGTCCTCGCCCTCGCCTCGGGCTGCTCCGGCGGCGCGGCATCCGACGCGGCCGACGGTTCCGGGGAAGCGGCCGGATCCGCCGCCCCCGTCGCCCTGCCCGCGCCCCGCAGCGCGCCCGCGCCCGCGCCCGTCCTCGCACGGCCCGCCGCACAGGGCGAGGTCCGCATCGAGGAGGGCCCGTTCACCGACCGGGTGAAGCTGACGGCTCTCAAGCTCACCGACAAGGCGTCCGTCACCGGGCACCTGACCATCACCTCCGACATCAGCGACGTCCTGGCCCTGGAGGTCGGCGCGGCGTACTACGACGCGAGCGGCCACCTGTTGGGGACCACGAAGTTCCAGTACCAGGAGGAGGGCGAGGACGCGCAGGGCGGCGACCACCACGACGGTCCGCGCGCGGCGGCCGCCGGCATCGACTTCACGGTGCCCGCCGGACAGTTCGCCCAGGCACCGGCGAGCGTGGTGCTGTCCCTGCCGGTCCTCGTCAACGAGTAGCGGCGGGGTCGCCGCCGCTTCCGCGCCGCAGCAGGCCGTACGCCCAGCGCTCGTTCAGTCCGGCGAGGAAGCCCACGCCGCCCCAGAAGAAGAAGGCCTTGATCAGCGCCTGATGGCCCGCCGGGGACAGCGGCGCGTCCCCGCACAGGCCGTCGGGGGCGGCGGGCGGGGTGAAGAGGGCCAGGATTCCGCCGTTGACCAGCACGAAGAGCGACACGGCGAGGAACCAGCCGACGACCACCCGGTACCAGCCCTCCTGGCGCATCAGCCGGGCCAGCTGGACCGGATCGGCGGGGACGTCCGCCGGGAGCTCGCCGGGTGCGGGGGCTCCGGTCGCGCTTCCGGTGTACGGGTCGGCGGACCCGGCATCCGGTGCGTCGCGCAGCCTGACGATCACGCTGAGGACCGCGCCCAGCGCCCCGCCGGAGAAGCAGATCAGGGCCTGCGTGAGGGTGAACCGCTCCGGGCAGCCGAGGGCGGAGCCGAACAGGGGCGGCAGGGCCTGGGCCGCGGCGAGGGTCAGCACCAGGGCGACCGGGCTGAACAGGATGCCGAAGGTCAGGCCGGTGTTGAGCCCGCGGGCCCCCGCGAGGGCCGCGTCGGCCGCGAGGGCCCGGGCGGCCGCCCCGGCCTCGGCGTCGAGCGTGGCCGTACGTATCGCATGCGCTTCTGCCTCCGGTTGCGACTCCGGTCGTGCCTCCGGTTGTGACTCCGGTTGTGACTCCGCCGCCTCGCGCAGTGCCGTGCGGACCGCGTGCTCCAGATCCCCGCACACCGCATCCCTGGTGCGCTGCTCGAAGGCCCGCTGGGCCGCCCGGTGCAACCGCTCGATCCGGGCGTACCGCACCGGCTCGACCCGCCGCAGGTGCCGGAGCCCGGGGTCCCCCTCGTCGAGGCCCAGCGCGGCGGCCAGCGGCCGCGGTGCCGCCTCGGCCGCCCCCAGCAGCCACGCGCCGGTCCGCCGCAACCAGTCGCCGTGCTCGCGTAGTTGACGCATGCCGGTCAGATTACGGTCAGCAGCCCGTGTCGCGGGCCGGCCGGTGGCCGGTGGTCAGGAACTCGGTGACCGCGCGGTCTCCGCAGGCGTTGCCGTTGTTCAGGTAGACGCCGTGGCCGCCGTGGTCGACGGTGACCATGCGCGCCCGGTCGCCGAAGGCCTCGCGCATCTTGCGGGCCCCGAAGACCGGGGTGGCCGGGTCGCGCAGGTTCTGGATCATCAGCACGTTGGAGGGGCCGTCCGCGGTGATCCGGGTGGGCTTCTCGGCCGGGGCGTCCTTCCAGAACGCGCAGGGCGTGATGCTGGCGGGCATCCCGGCCGTCAGCGGGTGGGCGGCGCGGTCGGCGGCGGTGGCGCGGGCGTAAGCGGCCACGTCGGTGGGCCACTTCACGTCGTTGCAGATCACCGCGACGGCGACCGCCGCGTCCTCGTCCCGCATCGGCCCGGCCAGCTCGGGCGGCAGGACGGGCGTCGCGGCCGGGTCCTCGGCCTGCCGCACGAGCCGGGCCAGGGCGGGGAAGGCGTCGTCGTCGTACAGGGCGTTCTGCAGGGCCTGGCGCAGCATGTTCCCGGTCAGCGGGGTGCCCGCGGTGGTCGAGGTCCGGGGCGCGTGGTCGAGCGTCGCCGCGAGGGCGAGGAACCGCGGGCGGACCTCCTCGGGCCGCTCGGCGAGCCGCAGGCCCTCGGCCGCGCGGGCCGGATCGGCCGCCCAGGCCGCGAAGTCCGGGAAGCGGTCGTCGGCGGCCTGGGCCATGTTCGCGAGCCAGCCGCGGGCCAGCCGCGCGGGGTCGGGGTCGCCGCTGCTGTCCAGGACCCAGCGGTCGGTGTGCTGCGGGTACTTCTGCGCGTACACGGCGCCGACGTACGTCCCGTACGAGGTGCCCCACGCCGACAGCTTGCGCTCGCCCAGGGCCTGGCGCAGCCGGTCCATGTCCCGGACCTGGTTGGCGGTGGTGAAGCTGCGCAGCACCTCGCCGCCGTTGACCCGGCACGCCTCGGCCACCCGGCGGGAGCGGGCCTCGGTCGCCGCGGTGCCGCCGTCCGCCTCCGGCCAGGGCCGCAGCGTGACCAGCCTGCGGTCCTCCGGGTCGAGTCCGCAGCTCGCGGTGGAGCTGGCGCCCACGCCGCGCGGGTCGAAGGAGACCAGGTCGTACGCACCGCCCATCTCCCTGCCCAGCGCCTCGCCCTTCTGCGCCAGCGCCCGCACCCCGGAGCCGCCGGGGCCGCCGGGCAGGACCATCAGCGTGCCGCGGCGGGCGGCGGGGCGGTCGCTGCGGACGCGGGAGACCGCGAGGGAGAGGACGCGGCCGTGCGGGGCGGCGTAGTCGAGCGGCACGGGCAGGTCGGCGCACTCCTGTCCGGCGGGACCGCCGGGAAGCGCGCAGGGCCGCCAGGTCAGGGTGGGGGCCGCCGCCGTCCCCGCCCCGGCGGTGGCGGCGGTGGCGGCGGTGCCGGCCGCGTCGGCCGAGGGGGCGAAGGCCACGGTCAGAGCGGTGGCGACGGTCACGGCGGAGAGGGCGAGGGCGGCGCTCGTGCGGTTGTAAGTCGTCATGGCGCAAGGGTGGTTGCTGCGCGCCCGCCGTCCCATCCGGCAGGCGTGACGGCCGGGGGTGGGGCTAACCCCCCGGGGTCGCCCCAGGGGACGGCCCCCGGGCGCCCCCTCGGGGCCGTCCGGACGGCGCGCCCCCGCCCTCCCCCCGGACGGTCCGTCAGAGGTCGAACTCGTGCGGGGCGAGGCCCAGCGCGAAGCACGCCTCGCGGACGACGGCCTGCTCGGTCTTGTCGAAGTCGCCGTCGGCGCCGCCGATGACGATCCCGATCTGGATGACCGCGCGCGCCTCGGCGGGCTTCTTCTTCGCCTTGGCTATCTCCTGCATGACGCTGACCTTGCCGAAGGCGAAGTCGGCGGCCAGCTTGTCGAGGTTCTCCTCGAAGCGGCGGCGCAGCTCGTCCGCCGGGAAGTTCTGCAGCACCTCGTTCGTCCCGATCAGCTGCGCCACGCGCTGCCGCTCGGCCGCGTCGATCGTGCCGTCGGCCGCGGCCACGAGCGCGCACATCGCCATGCTGGAGTCCCTGAACGCGCCGCTCTTGAGGTCGTTCCGCTTGGCCACCAGCTGCGTCTGCATCGTCGCGGCGGAATCCTTGATGCGGTCCCACAGGGCCATGTCTGTCTCCTTATGTCATAGATCGTCGGCACCCGGACAACGGACGGGACCGCCCGTGCGTGCCCGGGCCGCCGATCTCTTCGCCGCACGAGGCGGGCGCCGCTAGGGGGTGTCTGACGGATGTGCGTGGGGAAGGAGGGGTGTCCGGTGCGTGCTCTCGGTGCGCCGACCGGAAGCCCGTGTACTGGACGTACTC